>JAHIVS010000074.1 GCA_018816605.1 Pseudomonadota bacterium | reverse complement strand
GGGATACCCAATTCAGAGGAGCTTGTCCAGTTTGTGGCCGATGAAAGAACCAATTCCATCATCCTTCTGGCCAGCAAGGTGGAAACCGACCGGGTGGAAAAACTCATCGCGCTTCTGGATCAACAGGTCCCCAAGGGAGAGGAAAGAATCCGGGTATATTATCTGGAACATGCCTCGGCAGAAGAAATGGTCAAGGTACTCCAGGATATACCCACAGAGGACACCAACACGAAAGCCAAAGGAAAAAAAGAAAACCCGCTGTTGTCTGAAAAGGTTCATATCACTGCGGACAAGGCCACCAACTCCCTGATCGTCATGGCGGACAAGGAGGATTATCCGGTATTGGAAGAGGTGATTGGCAAACTGGATATCCCCAGGGCCATGGTTTATATTGAATGCCTGATCATGGAAGTCAACATCTCCAAAGGATTGGATATCGGGACGGAATGGAAAACCGCCCAGGCATTTGGCGACGACCAGGGAATTGGCTTTGGCGGCTTTGGTGCCACCGGTGAAAAAGGCTATTCAAACATTACCGGCGCTACCGCTGGAACCCTCCCCAAGGGATTCTCCTTGGGGGTGCTTGGCAAAGCCTTTAACATCGGCGGTGTCAAGTTTTCAAATATCCAGGCCGTTGTTGAGGCCTATCAGAACGACAAGGATGTCCACATACTGGCCACGCCCCAGCTGCTGACCATGGAAAATGAAGAAGCCTCCATAACCGTGGGAAAAAATGTGCCCTACCAGACCCGGTCGGCGGCTGAAACAGGAATAACAACCTATAGTTCCTATGAATACCGAGATGTGGGAATCAGTCTAAAAATTACCCCCCAGATCAGCGAGGGAAAATTGGTGCGATTGGATGTTTTCCAGGAATTGACAAAGCTTGATGCCAATTCTAACAGTACAAATTCAGACAGACCCACCACCTTAAAGCGCCAGATTCAAACCACCATCATTGTTGAAGACGGCAACTCTGTTGTCATCGGCGGACTCATTGATGAAAGTACGACCACCGCCGAATACAAGACGCCCTGCCTGGGGGATGTCCCGGTGCTGGGCTGGGCTTTCAAACGGGTGTCCCAGGGGGGAGAAAAAACAAATCTCTATGTATTTTTAACCCCAAAGGTCATCGTCAGCCCCCTGGAGGCAGAAACAATTTACAAGGAAAAGAAACAGAACATTGACCAAACCATGAATAAAGGCGAAGTTCCCCTCTATGAGAAAATTGATGGGATGAGTGAAAAAGTATTCGGCACCCCCCCTGAGAAGAAACAACCCCTGGAATCCGACCCAAAACCAAATGCTGAATGATCTTATACACATACTCGTGGAGCAAAATTCCCTTTCCAAGGAAAAAGCAGCAAAGATCCGCAGTGCCTGTCAAAGGGACCGAACCCGTCCCATCGAAGCCATTACGGCAACCAAGCTATCTTCGGAAAACGATGTACTCAAAGCCCTGGGGCAATTGTATGGAATCGTTTGTCAGGAAACCCTTAAAACAGACCATTGTAACGATCACTGGACAAAAAACATATCCCGGCAATTCCTGAAAAAAGCCTGCCTGGTTCCCCTGATCAAAGATAAAGAAAATACGATCATTGCCATCAATGATCCATCGGACCTATGCCCGGTTGATGATGTGGCTGCCAAACTTCACCTGGATACCTTTACCCTGGTGCTGGCACCGAGACACCGGATTTTATCGGCCATCAACTCCCTCTATGACCGCTCCGGGGATAGTACCCGGCAACTGGTTGAAGACATGGAAGACAATGAGCACACCATTATTGAGCAGATCGAACAGACCGCAGACCTTCTGGATGACACAAGCGATGCACCGGTGATCCGCCTGGTCAACCACATGATCTCCCAGGCCATCAAAGCCAAAGCCTCTGATATTCATATTGAGCCCTTCCAGGAAAGTCTCAAGATCCGCTACCGCATTGACGGCATCCTCTATGAAATGCTGACACCCCCCAAGAGGGTTCAGGCCTCACTGGTCTCAAGAATCAAGGTCATGGCCAATATGAACATTGCCGAAAAAAGGGTCCCCCAGGATGGCCGGGCCCAGGTTCGTATCGGTAATCAGGAAATAGATATCCGTATCTCCACCGTCCCCACGGGGTATGGAGAACGATTGGTCATGCGGTTGTTAAACAAGTCCGGATATTTTTTAAAAATATCGGAGTTCGGCCTGTCCGAGATCCATCTTTCCCGCCTCAATGCCATCATCCGGCAAAATAACGGTATCATCCTGGTCACAGGTCCCACGGGCAGCGGGAAAACCACCACCCTCTATGCAGGGCTGTCGGAAATCAACTCCCCGAAAAAAAATATTATCACCATTGAAGACCCGGTTGAATACAATTTGCCCGGCATCGGACAGATCCAGGTAAATGCCAAAACAGGGGTGAGTTTTGCTGCGGGACTTCGGTCCATTGTCCGCCAGGACCCGGATGTCATCCTGGTGGGAGAAATCAGGGATATTGAAACCGCCTCCATTGCCATC
>JAHIVS010000586.1 GCA_018816605.1 Pseudomonadota bacterium | reverse complement strand
CATTGCCTGGTGATGTAAACTTTTTATTGTTGAGATAACACCCCAAAATTAAAGACAGGTGCGCCTATGCCTGTCTTTAACTTTGGGGGAAGGTTTCCGGAACGTCAGGCATGGGGTGCTGGACCCGTCTCTATGTTAAAAACGATTGACAATATCGAAAGTCAATATTAAAAATCGATATTTATTTTCAATATTGATTGTCGTTTTTATAGAGGCCAGTCTGAATGAGTTATCTGATTATCTGCACTTCCGCCGTTCTTGTTTCCGGGCTAACCCTGTTTTCAGGTTTTGGTCTGGGAACTATTTTAATGCCGGTGTTCGCCCTGTTTTTTCCCGTAAAGGTTGCAGTGGCGGCAACGGCCATCGTGCATCTGGCCAATAATATTTTTAAAGCAGCCCTTCTGGGACACCATGCAGATTTCCGTATGGTGGTAAAATTTGCACTTCCCGCAGCTATGGCGGCTGTTTTGGGTGCCACGATGC
The DNA here is from genome assembly GCA_018816605.1 of Pseudomonadota bacterium. The sequence continues at coordinate 4,302 of JAHIVS010000586.1, read as the reverse complement.
TGAACTTTTTCAGTGGGCTTGCGCCGATCCTTGAATATGAAATCGGAACCCGACTTTGTTCAATCACATGGGTAAAGACAATCGTTGCGGCACTGATAATTGTTTTTTCACTAGTTGAAGTATCCTCAAAATTTGATGATCTTTCTTTTGATACAAAATACATCCCCCTTGGCGGCGTGATCTCAGGTTTTCTCGGGGGGCTGTCCGGTCATCAGGGGGCATTGCGGACGGCATTTTTGATCCGGGCCGGGTTGCCCAAAGAGCGGTTTGTCGGTACCATGATCCTATCGGCCATTGTGGTGGATATCAGCCGGGTGGGTGTCTATGGCCTGACCTTTTATCTGTCGGATTTTGAACTCATGCAAGCACAGGGCAGCCTGGGACTTGTTGCAGCTGGGTCTGCCGCCGCCTTTACCGGTGCCTTTATCGGTACCCGGATGTTGAAAAAAATCACCATGGGAACCCTCCAGAAGATTGTGGGCATTCTGCTGATAGTCCTGGCATTGGCAATGGGAACAGGATTGATCTGATATGGTCCTGGGCAATCAATGAAATGTACTAAAAAACAAAGGAGGCACATGATCCGCGACATAGAGCTGGCATTTATAAAGGTTCATATTCTCTACCATGCAAACAAAGAAAGGGTGTTCGGCATCGGGCTGATCCAGGAGCTGGCAGAGCACGGGTATGTCATAAGCCCCGGAACCTTGTACCCGATATTGAATAAATTGGAAAAACAAGAGCTTCTGGTATCTGAAAAGCAGACGGTGGACCATAAGCAAAGAAAGTATTACCGGATAACAGCCCCGGGCGAAAAAATTCTCAAGGATATGAAAAACAAAGTTTCCGAATTGTATCGGGAAGTTTTGCCATGAAAGAAACAAGAAAAAATCCGAGGACTTCACTGGTCTGAGATTATTTTAAGGCATGGCCCGGGTTTAGCCCGGCATGGTTTCTTCTTTTCCCTTTTCCATATCCAGGTGGTTCTCTCCGCTTTCAGGGATGGTGCCGATATAGGTCTGGGCAATATTGGCGGAATACAATACAATCTGCTTCATCAGATCCATGAGTTCCAGGTGGATCTCCGTGGTTTGAAGGGATTCTTCATTTTTCAGAATGATCCGTTTTAAATGCCTGGCCCGGTATCTGGATTCCAGGTCCAGGTATTTTCGTTCTTCCTGCATGATTTGAAGTGCCAGCTTGGGATTGGTCTCTTTGAACGCGGCTTCCAGAAGCCGGATCTGCTTTGTGACCTTGCCATGGTAGATGAGCAGCTCCTCCTTGCCTTCAGGGGAAAAATCGTAAAGCAGTCTTTTTTTCTTTTCAATCAAAGGGACCATGTTCCGGTGGATAATATCGCCCATGCTTTCCATGTCCTTTACAATGGAAACCATGCCGAAAACTTCCTCTGCCTGGTCCTCGGTGATGGCACCCTGTGCAATATGGGTGAGATAGGCGGTTAATTTTTTTTCTATGAAATCGATTTTTTCCTCCCGCAGATGCAGTCCCTCAAGCAGGGAGAGGTCCGGAAACACAGCATCCCTTTTGGGGATTTCCTTGAGCAGATAGGGCGCATCCTCGTCTTTTCCGGCCTCCTTGGAGATATGGGTTTCATCGGAAAGAAAGGGGATGATGATGGCGTTGAGCATCCTGCCCAACAGCTTGGCCATGCGGGAGATCTCGGCCCTGGCCAGGTCAATGGCAAGGGCAGGGGTTTCCAATACGGCATCTTCAATATACCAGGTTTTGATTTCCTGGGATTTGGATTTTACCTGCTCCGGATAGATAAAATAGATGATTTTTGAAAAGAGGGGGATAAGGGGCAGGAAAAAAATGCCCAAACTTACATTGAACAGGGTATGGGCATTGGCCAGCTGGCGTGCGGTGCCCGAGCCGAATTTATCGGCCAAGGCCCGGATGAGATCTGCAAACTGTGGAATCCAGAAAATAAACAGAAAGACCCCGGCAACTTTAAACAGGATGTGGGCAATGGCCACCCGTTTGGCCTCCCGGGAGGCACCGATGCCGGCAAGGGCCGCCGTGACACAGGTGCCGATGTTGGCGCCGAAGATAACCGGGATACCGGCTTCAAGGGAAATCAGTCCCTGCTGGGCCAGGACGATGAGCACACCCGTGGTGGCAGAGCTGCTCTGGACAACGGCGGTAAAGGCCGTTCCGAATACGATCCCCATGAAGGGATTTTCCAGATCCTTCATCAGGTCGATAAAGGTGGGAAAGCTGCGCAAAGGATTCATGGCGTCGCTCATGAGTTTCATGCCGAAAAACAAAATACCGAATCCCAGGACAATATCCCCCACAGATTTTGCCCGTTCTGTTTTGCCCGACAATTTCATGGCAAATCCAATAGCCACCATGAGCAGGGCATAATCCGTGAGTTTGAAGGCAATCATCTGGGCGGTGATGGTGGTGCCGATGTCAGCCCCCAGTATCACCCCCATGGACTGTACCAGGGTTAAAAGTCCTGCCTGGACAAAGCTGACCAGCATGACGGTGGTGGCGCTGGATGACTGAATCACCATGGTGACAAAGGCGCCCACAATCATGGCAATCACCCGGTTTTTGGTCAGGGTGGCAAGGAGGGTGCGCATGCGGTTGCCGGCTGTGTTTTTCATCCCTGTACTCATTTTTTCCATGCCGTAGAGGAAAAAGGCAAGGCCCCCGGCAAGGCCGATGAAAATATCGGCCCAGGAAAACTCATTTGCCCCGGTGCCGGCAATGGCCCCCGGTACAAGCCAGATCAGAGAAATCCAGATCATGGCTTTTATCACAAGGGTTCTGGGAACCCAGGAAGCCTGCGCCGTTGGGGCCTCGATCTCATTAAAAGGCATGGATACCGTGCTCATTTTTTTATGGTTCCCTTGTGTTAATCGGGTTGTTTTTCTGACATGTTTTTGATCAATTGGAGATAATAGCGTATAGCATCCAAATAGCCGTTTATCAAGACTCTTTCATTGGTGCCATGGATGCGGAAGGGATCTTCGGGTCCCAGAACAAAAGGGGCAAACCGGTAACAATTGAAATCACCCGCCCGGCCCATGTGGGGGCCTGGACCCTGTCTGCACGCATGGAGCAGATGATCATCCTGCCGCTGATCGGATTGTCCTGTTCCCTGATCCCCTTTGCCGGGTTTAACCTGGGGGCGGGGAATGGGGAACGCATTCGCCAGGCGGTGCGGATTTCGGTTTTGGCCTGCCATGGGATACTTTTGCCCGTGGGAGTCATTCTCTGGAGTTTTGCCCCCGGGGGTATCTCAGTCATACCGTTTCCCTTCTGGTGAGCGGTCTTGTTTGTCTGTTCCTCCTGGGTCACCTGCTTTTGCTGGTGGATCGAGACTGTACCCGGAAACACTAGGGAAGGATCTTTTGGAAGGAATTTAGATATTGGAATGTTTGTGTTCTTTATTTAGTCGATAAGGTTTCATTCATGGGTGTTTTCCACCAGGAAAATCCCAGGGTGTTAAAATCGATGGTCTGGCCGGCCATTGGGGTTGCTAGGGTGATGCCTGCAGCGTCTGCAGCGGCTTTCACCCGGGTCATGGGGTCGTACCAGGCGTGGAGGGCCAGGTTAAAGGTGCCCCAGTGGATGGGATGAAGAATGTTGCCCCCAAGGTCCCTATGCGCCGTTACCGTTTCTTCAGGATACATGTGCACCCCGTGCCAGGAAGGGTTATATGCCCCGCATTCCATGAAGGTCATGTCAAAGGGGCCCAGTATTTTCCCGATTGCGGCAAACCCGCTGAAATATCCGGAATCGCCTGAGAAGAAAATCTTATGGTTCGGGGATTCAATGGCCCAGGAAGCCCAGAGGGTCTGATTCCTGTCCGTCAGGCCCCGGCCGGAAAAATGCTGGGAGGGGCAGGCGGTAACACGCATGCCTTTGGCCGGTATATGGGAATCCCACCAGTTCATTGCAACGATCTTCTCTTGGGGAATCCCCCAGGATTTTAAATGGACATCCACGCCCAGGGGCACGATAAAAAGGGCCACCTTGTCCTGAATGCCTTGTATGGTGAATTTGTTCAAATGGTCGTAGTGGTCGTGGGAGACGATCACCAGATCCACGGACGGCAGCGTATCCATGGCCATGGGAACCCGGCCGTTGAACCGTTTTGGCCCCACAATGGAGAGTTTTTGTTCAAACACCGGATCCAGAAGTATTCTGAACCCGTCCATGTTGATCATCAGGGAGGAGTGCCCTAGCCAGGTGCTGTTGAAGACGCCTTTTGCCCGGTTTGTGAACGGCTCCGGATTGATCTGTTGAACCGGAAGTTTTACCCTGGGT
>JAHIVS010000073.1 GCA_018816605.1 Pseudomonadota bacterium | reverse complement strand
GGATCTGCCCTGTTTAATTATCTGAACATATTTGAAAACATTGCCTTTCCCCTGCGGGAACATACAAGAATAGCGGAAAATGTGATCAAGACCATTGTGACCATGAAGCTTGAAATGGTGGGATTGAGGGGAACGGAGACGTTGATGCCCTCCCAGCTTTCCGGAGGGATGACCAAGCGGGTGGGGCTTGCCCGGGCCATTGTTATGGATCCCAAAGTTATCTTTTATGATGAACCCACTTCCGGCCTTGATCCCATTTCAACAGGCGTGATTGATAAACTCATCAAGGATCTGAACACAAAATTAAACATCACCTCTGTGGTGGTTTCCCATGACATTGAATCCTGTTTCAGGATTGCAGACAAGATAGTTATCCTTTTTTCCGGGGAGATCATTGCCCAGGGAACGGTAGAAGAGATTAAAAACAGTCAGGATCTGCGGGTAAAACAATTTATCAATGGGGAACCGGAAGGCCCGATTCCCTTTGCCCGGACCGATAAAAACTATCTGGACGAACTTTTAACGGGGTAGGAATGAACTATGAAGTTTGATATCCTTGCCTATATTGGACGGATTGCACTCAGCAGGATACAGGTTCTAGGGCAAAGCGGTGTTTTTTTAACGATTGCCTTTTATCAGGCATTTATTCCGCCCTTCAGGATCATCCGGTTGCTAAAGGAAATTGAATTTATCGGATCAAAATCTTTTCTGATCGTATTTGTCACCGGGCTGTTTACCGGACTTGTGCTGGGTCTCCAGGGGTATCACACCCTGACCCAGTTCGGCGCCGAGGCACTTCTGGGATCTGCTGTGGCCCTTTCCATCATCCGGGAACTGGGTCCTGTCCTTTGCGCCCTCATGGTGACGGGCCGGGCCGGCTCTGCCATTGCATCCCAAATCGGGATCATGAAAATTACCGACCAGTTTCCTGCCCTTGAAATGATGGCCATTGATCCTGTAAAATATGTGATCAGCCCCAAAATTTTGGCAGGTATCATTTCTTTACCCCTTTTGACCGCTGTTTTTGATGTGGTGGGTATCATGGGCGGCTATCTGGTCGGCGTAAAGCTTCTCGGGGTGAACGAAGGCGCGTATTTTGGCAAGATGGTCACCTCCGTGACCTTTACCGATATCTACGGCGGAATATTGAAGTCTTTAAGCTTCGGGCTCCTGATCGCCTGGATATCCTCGTTTATGGGATTTACGGCAGACCCCACCACAGAAGGCGTGAGCGCGGCCACGACCAATGCAGTGGTGATCACATCCCTTTCAATACTTATTGTGGATTATATCTTGACATCTCTTTTGCTATAGGATTTAAATTAACCATCATGTATGGAAAAAAAACAGAAATATCCGTGGGTGTTTTTATGATTCTTGGCATGGCTTGTCTGGTCTACCTATCCGTCAATCTGGGGGCAGTTGAATTGTTCGGGTCCGATGCCTACACCATTTCCGCCACCTTTGGATCCATTGAAGGGCTTGAACCGGGAGCCTCGGTTGAAATAGCCGGCGTTCCAGTGGGCAAGGTCAAGCAGGTCGCCCTGGAGGAGAACAAGGCGGTGGTGAAAATGGAAATTAAAAAAGGAACAAAGATTTCCGATGATACCATCGCTTCCATCCGTACCAAAGGGGTGATTGGAGATAAGTTTGTCAAGCTGTCGCCAGGCGGGTCGGAAGCGCTTCTGGGAGAGTCTGATTCCTTGATGGATACGGAATCTGCAATCAGCCTGGAAGAGTTGATCAGTAAATATATTTTTGAAAAATAGAGAATCCTATGGGCTTTAAAATAAAAAGCAGCGAAAAGGACGGGATTGCCCGGGTCATTGTTGAGGGCGAAATCGATATGTTTACCTCTCCGAACCTGAGGGACACCTTTCTTCCGTTTTTCAAGAAAAAGGTTCGGGGAATTGTGGTGGATTTCACCCAGGTCTCTTTCATGGACAGTTCCGGTATTGCCACCCTGGTGGAAGGATTGCAATGGAGCAAAAGGGAAAACAGAAAGTTCATACTGACAGGCCTTGGCAAGACGGTTTTCAATGCCCTTTCCCTGACCAAGCTGGACAATGTGTTTTCCATTAAAAAAGATGTCAGTGAAGCACTCGACTGGATCGGCAAAGAGTTGATCTAACAGACACAAAAAAAATTTTAAAAAGGACGTTTTGTATGCAATATATGGGAAAAAGTGTGTTCTTTCTGATGGTGATTTTGTTTTTCTGTTCGGCTGCTAGTGTTGGGGCGTCTCCTGCCCAGGATCAGTTAAAGCAGACCATAGATTCCATTATAGCGGTTCTTAAAAATCCGGAATTCAAAAGTGAAACCCAGAAGGAAAACCGCAGGGTGGCGTTGAAAAAAATTGTGGCGGAACGGTTTGATTTTGAGAAGATGTCACAACTGAGCCTTGCCAGACACTGGAAAGAAAGAACCGAGTCTGAGAAATCCGAATTTGTCGTATTGTTCGGCAGGCTGCTTGAAGATACCTATATTGCAAAGGTTGAAGCCTACACCGATGAAACAGTTGTTTTCCTTAATGAGCGCATCGAGAAAAAAAAAGCCCAGATCGACACAAAAGTGGCGACAAAAAGCGTTGAAATCCCCATCAATTACCGAATGTATACACGGGAAAACGGTCAGTGGATGGTGTATGATGTGGTCATCGAAGGGGTGAGCCTGGTCGGAAATTATCGTTCCCAGTTCGGCCAGATACTGGAAAAAGATTCTTTTGAAGTCCTGATGGATAAATTAAAAAAAAAATAACAGATAAAAACATCTATCCCCTGCTTTTGATCAAGACCTAATGTGGTCCTGACACAATTCTCATGTTGTTTTGGTAGATCATTTTTACGCGTGTAAACTTGCGATTAATGATTTTTTAAAGGTGATCTACCAGATGAAATTCAACCTGTCCTGCGGGTCACAAACCCAGCGACCTGCAGTAAAAAATAGACAATTATCCCCCCAAACCAAAAGATACCGGTTCTCTGTCGGGATGAAGCTGATCCTTGGCGTGGGGCTTGCCTCCAATCTGTGCATGGCTGCCCTGATCTATACAAATTTTACGGCATCCAGAGCGGTGGGGGAAAAAACCAATGTCCTTTTATCTTTGAACGCCGGTTTGAACCGGGAGTTAAGAGAAGAGGTTGCAAATCTCCAGAAAAGATATCTTGAAATTCCAAAATTTTTGCAGGTGGATCATGCGGCATCGATACTGGAAGCCGTCAAAAAAAAATTTACACTGGAAAAAGAGGAAATCCTCATTGGCCGTTCCCAATATGGTCCCTTTTTTAAAAGAAAGGAGCGGCGGGATATTTTCAAGGGGGATTTTGTGGTCCAGCCGGGAAATGGGGCGATAAGCATTTTCAAGGGGATTGCGGATGAATCGGGTATCTTTACGGACCAGGTTCAACAAATTCGCATGAAAAGTGATGATCCGCCAGGGGATGTACAGAAAATAAACGCCTTTATCCGAAAGGCGTTGACGGCGGGTGAGGATGGGGATGCCATTAAACAAAAAATTTTCCGGTTAAATAGCCTTCTGGCAGATGAAGGGCTTGCTGCGGAAAACTCCAGGAACCGAATATTGTATCATGTGGAGGAGATTGCCACCCAGAAAAAAAAATTGGCAAGCCTTCGTGGGGATACCCGGAAAAGGATGATCCTGATTGCCTGTACCAGTCTGGGGATTAATCTGCTGGTTCTTTATGTGATGACCTGGATACTTGTGGAACGCCCCTTAAAGCTGCTTACCGGGAAAATTGAACAGATAAACCAGAAAGAAATTGTTGTAATCCCTTTCCAGAATCGTACCGATAGCATTGGGGTCCTTTCCGGTGCGCTCAGGTCTTTTCAGGATGCCGTACAAAATCTTCGAAGGGAAGATGCCAGAAAACAAACGGAAAAACAATTGATCCAGGAAGTGATTATCACCATGGCCGATCTGATTGAAGATCTTCAGACAAAGGCCAATGCCATGAAAACAACCGCATTTGATCTCAATGAATTGGCAGCAGACACAAGTGGCCAAAGCGAAACCGCCCAGGAGTACACTTCCCGGACCGTGGAAAACATGGACGCGGTTTCCCGGGCCACCCAAATTCTGCTGGCCCGGGTGCAGAACATCGATCATCAGGTGTCCTGTCAGAACGATTTGGTAACCGATATCCGCCGGGTCACCCGGGAATATTCGGACAATATCACCCAATTGACAAAGGCATCCCGGGATATTGAGGAGATTATCAAAATTGTTGCCCACATTGCAGGAGAAACAAAACTGCTGGCCCTGAACGCCAGGATCGAAGCTTCCCGGGCAGGAGTTGCCGGCAAAGGCTTTGCCGTGGTGGCCAATGAGGTCCGGGATCTGTCAGTGCAGACCCAAACGGCCAACCAGAATATCGGAGAGAAAATCCGGGCCATCCAGGTTGCAAGCCGGCAGATGACGGCAAGTTCCCAAAAAATTGAGGATAGGATCATAACCCTTGTAAAAGCCGGCATCCATATTGGTGAAGCCGTGGAAGACCAGGGAATCATAACCCATACCATTGCCAAAAATGCCCTTGAAACAGGTCAGGATATCCAGGACCTGTCGCAGCGGATAGCCATCGTTAAGCAGGCTGCCCGGAAGACCCGCCATTTGTCTGAAAATGTTAATATCCATTCTTTGGGCATGGCATCTGCCCTCACAGACCTGCTAAGGCAAACACGGGAAAAATTGGACACCATGGCGCATCCCTAACCATCCCCTAACAACGGGTTAAACCATCCCTAATAAAACAAGCGTATCTTTCATGCCAGGT
>JAHIVS010000585.1 GCA_018816605.1 Pseudomonadota bacterium | reverse complement strand
CTTTGTCAAGTAAGTTTATAAAAGTCTCTTCATCTTCGGCGGTTTCTTCCCGGAAATCGATCAGATCCCGGGCCAGATCTTCCATCCCCCTGGGAAGGAGTGCGGCAATAACCTCAATCCCGGCCGTATTGATATTTATTTTTCCAGGGAACCCATAGGTTTTGGGGCCAGGGGATGCCTTTTCCATGCCATATACCGTGAATACATCCGTAAATTCAAGCGCCTTTTCGGGCGGTGTATCCCCAGGCGCTTCTTCTGCTGTTCCGGTGTGGAGAAGTTCGGGTGTGATCCCTTTGACGCTTAACAGCTCTGATACCCGGTTAAAGGGACCGTTGCTGCAGGCATAGGGATATTCAAGTCCCAGGTAATACTCTGATTCGGCACCGGACAGGCCGGTGATGGCATCATCATCCCCGGAGTCCAGCCAGTCCTTGAGAGAGTTGATGATCTCGGACACATCCTGGGAATCTTCTGATTTGTCCGGTGCGATCCTGAGGCTTAGAAAATTTTCCCACAGCATTATTTGGTCCTGGTTGAGCTCATTTCCGGGAAAGGCTTTTAACAGAGCGTTCACCTGCAATTTTCCCAATTCGTCTGTGATGGTCAGCAAAAGAGTGCCCTGGGCAAAGCCCAGCTGGTTGACGGCATCTATTATTTTTTTGGGATTGGCCCAGTCCTCCTGAACAGAATCAATCTCATTTTTGGCAGCATCCTCGGCCAGTAGGGCCATGGCAAGGTGGATGCCGGACAGGGCCATCTCCCGGGCGATAAAGTCATCGGTTTCCTTGCCCGTGGCCATGACCGATTCCCCTGTGATCCTGGCAAGATACAAGGCTGCGGTCAGCAGAACGGATATCACGGCAAGGGTGACCATAAGGGCGATGCCGCTGTTATTGGTTAAAATTTTTTTGTGGATGCAAAGGCGCGCTGTCATTTGAGCACCTCCCGGTTGGCCGGCAAGGATATTGCCGTCACAAGGGATCGGGTGATGCCGTTTTGTTTCAGGTCAAGCTGAATGCGCACCATGGCCGGTAACATAAAGTTAAATTCCTTTGAGTCCGAGTCCCAGGTATCGTGTTCATCGCCGTTGACATCTGTGAAGGTCAGCTTGAAACCCAGAATATCCTTGAAAAGAACCGGGTCAGAACAAGGGTCCCCCTCTTTGGGGTAGGGTGCAAGGTTGTCTGACCGAAGCAGATCAAAGCGGTCTTCACGGGAATGGACATAGTATTTAATCCTTGCCACTCCATTTCCAGGGTTGGTTCCTGTTTTTACGTGGTTCAGGCTGGTAAAGGAAAGATGTGAAAATGGTTCTCCCCCCCCATCGGACAGGGTTCCCTCAAATCGGTATGCATCCGGTTCATCATTAAATTCCGGTTTGCGGTATCTTGGATGCTGTAAAATGAAAAGCTGCTCCAGGTCAAAAAAAATGGTTTTCATCCCCAGACGGAAACATTCGTTCCGGAGAACCTCATTTTTTACATGGCGTCCGGAAGATAAAAATGCCGTAAACGCCGAAAACAGGGTGATCAGAGCCACGGAAAAGATCACCATGGCCACTAGGATTTCCATCAAGGTAAATCCTTGACCATCAATCTGAATCATCTTGTTTTTCAATCAGATATCTCCAGGTGGTGAGGGTATAGGACCTGTCTTTGCCGGGACCCGTAATTTTAAGGTTTATTCGTTTAAGGTTTGCAAGTTGTTGTTCCGAAAGAATGGAAGGTTCTTCAAAGGCAGCATCCTCTATGGTGCAGGACCATTCATATCCTTTCAACGTCTGACCGAAATCACCGGAAAGATTGCCTGGGTTTTTAAGATCCATTTCCAGGACGGCCAATTGCTGTCTGGCCAGAAAGGGTGCCAGGCCATTGAATTTTCCATGGCCGGCAAGTTTCAGGGTGCTAGACTGGAGCCTGAAAAGGGTGACCAGGACCAGGGCAAGAATCGCAATACTGACCATGATTTCCAGCAGGGTGAAGCCGTTCGCATCCAATGCGTGCCTATGGGATTTAAATGCAGTCATGAAATGAGATCTGTCCCGGCATGGGTGTTATTTCCATTAAAAAGGGTTCTATTTTCAGTGATACAGGGCCGTCTCCATCGTCCATATGCAAAATGGCCATGTCTGAATATCCCTTTTTGCTGAAAAAAATGACAGGGGCCTCCTGGGGTGTATCCGATCTGCCGGGAAATTCAATACCGGTGATTTTCAGGTCGTGAAACAGGAGAGTTCCGTCATCCCGGGCCTGTTGCAATGCCGCTTCATCCATTGTTGAATCCGTTATCCAGACAGCAGTGGACTCCAGGGAAATATGGAGGGAAAAATCCATGTTTTCCTGGATGGATCTGCGCTTCAGAGACTGGATCAATTGGATCAGTTTCCCTATTTCTTTTTTTTGGTTCTGGAAAATTCCGGCATCCTTGAACAGGGGCATGGAGAAGAAAAGCAGGGTAGAGATGATCGCCATGACCACGACCAGCTCAACCAGGGTAAAGCCGCTTATATTTCGGGGATTATTCAATCTCCCAGCTTTTGATATCCTGGTTTTTCCCATCGCCGCCCGGCGCACCGTCTGCCCCATAGGACAAAATATCATAATCCCCGTTCACCCCGGGGCATAAATAGAGATATTCCCTTCCCCAGGGGTCTTTGGGAATCTTTTTTTTGTCAAGATAGCCGTTTTCACTCCAGTTGGTTGCCATCGGTTCTGTGGAGGGCTTTTCAATCAATGCGGCAAGCCCTTGTTCTGTTGACGGATAGGTCCCGTTGTCCAGTTTGTACATTTTCAGGCTGGTTTCAATGGCGACAATATCTATTTTTGCCTTTATTGTTTTGGCTTCATCGGTTCTTCCCATGTATCTGGGAACGATCATGCCGGCCAGGATGCCCAGAATTATGACAACCACCATCAACTCGATGAAAGAAAACCCTTTTTCGTTGTGAATCATTGTGACCCTGCCCCTGGAAAAATTCATATGTAATCGGAAAATCAGCCTCTGATGGTTTTTTAGCAATAAGTCCATGGAAAGTAAAGGCGGCGGCGCATCTTTTTAGGACAAATAAAGCCTTCCAAAACAGGACGCAGATGAGCGCAGATGGCGCAGATTTTCTTCCCATTATACCACGGATAAACCATATGTTCAGGGGAAATACAATAGGTGAAAACCCCTATTCTTTGATCAAAGAGATTTCAACCCGTCTATTGGCCTGGCGGCTGGCAGCATCCCGGTTGTCGGCAACGGGCCGGTACTGGCCGAACCCTTCCACGGAGATGCGGCGGGGATCCAGGTTTTGGGTCATGAGAAAGTTTGCCACGCTCAGGGCCCTGGCAACGGACAATTCCCAGTTGGAGGGGAACCGGCTGGTATGAATGGGCGTATCGTCTGTGTGGCCGGACACAATGATTTTGTACTCCTGCTCCTGGTAAAGGAATCCGGCCATTTTTTTCAAAGGAGCTTTGATGTGATCCAGCAATTCTGCCTGGCCCACGGGGAAACTGATTTTTTCACCAATGGTGACCACGATTCTGTCGTGGGTCATCACAATGGAATAGTCATCGATGTTGGTGCCTGCCATGGCCTGGTGCAGGTTGTCTTCCATGGTCAAAAAGGCGGTATCATCCCGGAAGACGGGAATTTTTTTTGACGGCAGGACTATCTTCTGGACCTGGCCCACCAGAGACGCTGTGCTTTTTTCAAACAGTTTCTGGGGGGCAAGGGGCATGGAATCCGCGTAAAGAACGATAAAAAAAACAAGGATAAGGGTCATCAGGTCCAGCATGGTCCAAAGACTTAAGTCTTCGGCTTCGAACCCTTCTAAAAATTTGCGCCGCTGGAGGCGAAGCAGTTTTCGCTCGGACATCTCCAGTTCTGCTTTTAGGTTTTCAACAAGGACATCCCTCATTTTTATCCCCTGCTAAATTGCTTTTTCAATGCCAGTTTCAGTGCGGGCAGGCCTTCCTGTGATCCATTGAGTTTTGTTTCAAAAGACGGATCCTCCTGGTAGAGTTCGCCAATGCAATACCGCAGACGGTAGCCGATCAGTTTGGAATTGACCTTGTCGGCAATGTCCAGCACCCCTTCAATGATCAGGGCCAGTTCAATGGAATCCTGTTTGGTTTTTTCCGTCAGTTTTTTGCCCAGGGGAAGGCATAGCAAATTGGCGTAGAGCAATCCGTAGAAGGTTGTCAAAAGAGCGGTCGCCACGCCTTTTCCGATCAGCGCAGGCGTTCCCATGTTGTTGAGGACATTGATCAGGCCGATGATGGTTCCCACAAATCCGAAAACAGGCAAAAGCTTGATCATGGTGTTGATCAGATCGGCCTGGGAGCGCCGGGTGCCCAGGAAGTTATCATACCGCCGTTCCAGGGTTTTAAAAATCGTATACCGGTCATAGCCGTCCACCACCATTTCAATGCCCATTCTTAAAAATTCGTTTTCAATCTGATTGGTTTTTTTGTCCAGCTCAACAATGCCCTGGGACCGTCGGATCACGGAAAGGGCTTCTATTTCATTGATGATCCCGTTAAAGTCTTTTTTGTCCGTTGAAAAGGCCTGGCGGATGCTTGCGAAAAGCTCGGAGAACAGTTTGGGCGGATAGGAGATGCAGCAGCACACAAGGGTTCCGGTAAGGACAATCAGGTTGCTTTTTATATTGACGGAAATGGAAGAAAGTTCTGACACGGTTCCGGACAAAAGTACAAAAATAAAAATTCCAAATACCGGTAGAATTTTTTGGATCATTGTGCATCTCCTTGGCTTGGGGTGTTAACATTCATAGGATGGGTTAAAGCAGGATGCATGCCAGGAAAAGCGGCCTAGGGGGATGCTTAAATATCAATCGGTTATGGGGACCGGGGGGAAAAATTGAACCTTAGACAATGGCGGAAACGGGAAATATATTCCGGGTCAGGTCCGGGTGGGGTCAGATAGGGGCGGTCAGCAGGATTTTTGTCCCCTGGCCTGGTGCTGAAAAAATTTCCATCCGTCCGCCAAAATTTTCCATCCGTTCTGAGATGCTATACAGCCCGAATCCGCACCCTTTCATTTCTTCCACTCGCTTGAGATCCATACCGCATCCCTTATCTTCAACCCGGATAAGGAGGTGATCAGCGGTGGCGGATATTTCAAACTCTGCTGTCTGGGTTTGGGCATGTTTTAAAATGTTGGCGATCAATTCTCCTATGCCCCGGTATAATGTTACCTTGAGGGCATTTTTCAGGTCAACCATTTCTTCCAGGTTGTTGATATACCTAAAGTCGGTATGATGCTTTTCATTGGATTCCTCTATTAGAAATCCGATGGCAATATCAATATCAAAATCGTCCAGAATCGGGGGACTCAGGTTATAGATCAGGGATCGGATTTCTCTGATGGCTTGCTCCAGAAATCCCTGGAGTTCCAGTAATTCATTTTGATGGATGCTGTTCTCTGATTCGGTTATGGTTTTTAATTTTGAAATACCGATGGCCAGCGTCTGGGCGATGCTGTCGTGGAGATCTGAGGCAATGTTTTTTCGTTCTAGTTCTTCTGAGAAGACCAGGTGTTCATTGAGGTTTTTGAGCTGGTTGGCTTGTTTTTCAAGGGCCCGGACGTGGGCGGTTTCACTTTTTTCAGATTGGATAATTTTTGCGATCATTTGGTTGTAAGCGTCTGCCAGTATGCCGATTTCATCTTTTCTGCGGATCTGGGAACTCATTGATAAGTCGCCTTCGGACACCCTCCGGGTTAATGCTGTTAATTCTTTTATGGGCTGGATAATGAGTCTGACAGCCAAATAAATAAAGAGGATCGCCATTAAAAGAACGATGGCCGAATATAAGAGATAATATCCTGAAATCCGGGACAGGTTTTTTTTTAAAGCGGTCCGGGTTTCATGAACAGAAGACAGCAGGTTTTTTTCCCTGGAAACAAGAACCAGATGCCATCCGGTTTCCGACAATCGGCTGCTGGCTAAAACATAGGTTTCGTTCAAGAGGTTTAGGTGCAGCAAATGGGTCTTGCTGTCAAGAATCTGGTTGATGGCTTTCTTTAGGTCCGGGTTCTTAGACGCGGACAGATTGCAGTTCAGAATATCCCGTGAATAGCTAAATTGGTGGGTATCAATCTCAATGTCGAAAAGAGTAAAGTATTGTTCCGGAAATGCAATGAGCCTGCCGTTTTTATCCATGAGAAATCCAAACAGGATGGTTTTGGGGCCTGGGTTTTCTTCGGTCTGTTCGGAGACCAGATCCTTGACCATGGATGCCATGGGAATATCAATGCCGGCGATGCCGAGGAAGTTCCCGGCAGTGTCCACAATGGGCGCCGCAGCCGTCATCATGAATCCGTCGATGACGTCATCTTTATAGGGATTTGTCCATTGCGCCTGGTAATTTCGGGGGCCAGGTTTGGAAAACATCTGAACCGGCTCTCCGTTTCTCAAATCAAATTCTCCCGGGGGGGGCAGATTAAAACATTGTTTTTTTGTTATGGGGTTTTGGGTATAGTATCTTCCGATACCGGAAGTGGTGATGATATGGGTGGCAATGCTTTCGGGAATCAATTCCCGGGTTTTTTTCAGGAAGACGTCCAGGTGGGACAAGGCCTGAATCTCCTTTTGGATATCCGATGATATTTTTTGCTCCCCCCAAAAGGCGGTTATGATGGGATGGGAGGGGGGGGTGAAAAAAATGTGATTGGACGTTTGCTGTTCAAGGGAAATTTTTCCAATGGGAGATGCCGCGTATAACTCCAGGTTGGCATAAATATCGGTTGCGGTCTGGGCCATGAGTGTTGCTGCGATTTTGATCCGGGTGAAGGCTTGGTCGTATTTTTGAGCCTGTTCCGTGACAAGGGCAGATAAAGCGACAATAGAGATATGCTTGATCTGCTGTGAATTTGTGGTATCGGCATAGTCCCCGAATCGCTGAAAGGCGCCTTGGACGATTAAAAACAGGGGAACAATGGTGATTACCAGTGAAAAAAAAATTAAAATCAGGAGTTTACCGGTAAGGGAATTGCCTATTCGAGGGTTCATGGTTTCACTGGTCTTTATGTCCAAGCATTCAGGGGGAAAAGCGCATGATTTTTTTACATCAGTATATTTTCCATGGCCCCTTGTCAATTGAATCGTGAGCTTTCTGCCAGAAAGAAAACACTAGTCCAATTTTATTTCCCAGCACCGGTGGATCTGCTTGCGTTTGGTGACATAGTCTTCGGGAATGGTGGCCTGGGTGATTTCTTGGATGTCCGCGGCATTTAAGCGGGCCGTATCCATCTCAAAGTTCTGGTGGTTGGTGGAAAAAAAGACGGTCGCCCCGGGCCGCATGAGCTCAAAAACCTGGTTGAGCATGGACGGATAGTCCCTGGCAATGTCAAAATGCTTTTCCGTCAATTTTGTGGTTGAGTAGGAGGGCGGGTCCACCACGGCCAGGTCAAAGGAAAGGTTTTTCCATTTGGCTTTTGCCAGAAAATCAAGGGTGTCTTCCTGGGCCATGGTGTGCCGGGGGGCCGACAAATGGTTCAGGTCCAGGTTTTCTTTTACCCAGGTGATGGCGGTTTCCGACCGGTCCACGGACAGGGTGGAGCGGGCGCCTCCTTTTGCGGCATAACAGGTGAAGGCGCCGGTGTAGCAATAGAGGTTGAGAAAATCCCTGTCCTTTGCCATTTGTCCCACCCGTTTCCTCGTATTCCGATGGTCGGAGAAAAGGCCGGTGTCCACATAGTCGTCAAGGTTGATATAAAATTGCAGATCCCGCTCTTTCATGGCAATCTTCTGGTTGGTATGGTTGATCCGTTCGTACCGGGTGCCTTCCGTGATGCCGGCTTTGCGGATTTTCAGGTGCAGGTTTTCTTTGGGGACATCCAGGGCCTCTGCCACGGCGGTTCCCATGAGGGGCAGCCAGTCGGGTTCGGATTGTTTGCGGCTGTATTCGCCAATGACCAGGTGGCCGCCATACCAGTCCACCACGGCCCGGATTTCGGGAATATCCCAGTCGTAGAGCCGGAAAACCTCCAGGTTTTGCCGGGCATAGCGCTTGTGCAAATGCTTGTATCTTTTTTTGACTTTGTTGGCCAGCATTTGGGCCTGGAGCTGATAGGTCTTGTTTGTTTCCATGGGGTGGTTTATACACCATATGGTCTGCCATGGCAAGGGTTCCAGGGGGGAGAACGGGATCCTTGGCCGATTGTAAAATCAGGATTGACATCCCCGGGCCAGGATATTAGAACTGGGGCGGTATGGATGAACAAGCACTATCGCATGACAACAAAACAGGAGTTAGAAATGCTCAAGGACGGTGAAAAAGGCGTGATTCGCCAGCGGGGTGAGGCCACCTACGCAATTGCCCCCCATCTGCCCTGCGGGGTGGTGAAACCCTCACAGCTCAGGTGCCTTGCAGATGTGGCGGAAAAATATGCAGTGGCGGAGCTTAAGATTACCAGTGCCGCCAGGATTGCCGTGATCGGGATTTCCGAAGACCAGGTGGACGGGGTGTGGAAGGATCTGGAGATGGACCCGGGATTTGCCACAGGACTTTGTGTGCGGAGCGTCAAGGTGTGCCCGGGAATCCAATATTGCCGGCTGGCCCAGCAGGACAGCATGGAAATGGGATTGCACCTGGACCGGACCTACCACGGCATGGTTTTGCCCAGCAAGATGAAAATGGGGGTTTCCGGCTGCAAGATCCAGTGTGCGGAAAACTGCATCAAGGATATTGCCCTCTACGGTACCCAGAAAGGCTGGACCGTGCAGATCGGCGGGAACGGGTCGGCAAGGCCCCGGCTTTCGGATGTATTGGTCGAAGACCTTGATTTTGATGCCGCAGAAGAGATGGTGGCCCGGGTGGTGGCCTTTTACCGTGAAAATTCAAAGCGGGAACGCATGGGCCGGATGGTGGACCGCCTGGGGCTTGACACTATCCGCCAGGCGATTCTGGGCGGATGAGCTCACTGCCAGGCGCAAAAGAAGGACGGGGCCGGGATCATGTCAGATGATTCCGGCCCTTGCTGTTTGTGGTGTTGTCATTGAAAGGATTCCCGGGCCGATTCGGTTCGGCCCTGTTTCGGGTTAATAGTCGCAGATGGACGGGTCGACACTGGAGGGAACCCCTTCATAGGGCGTCCATTTGTTGGTGCTGTAAGAGTCTTTCCCCCGCATGTTTTTAAGGATTTCAATGCTGGTTTTATACCCTTTGTACATCCGGCACATGTCCATGGCCATCCCGCAGATCAGGGCCACTGCCTGGACCAGGTTAATGTCGTTGAAGGAAAATTCCCAGGGCTTTGCCGAGTAGATGCGCAGGGCCCCCATGATTTTGTCATGGCTGATGATGGGAACCCCTAGCAGGGAGGCAATGCCTTCTTTCCTGGCCTGCTCCGGGTATTCGATCCTGGGGTCGTCCATGACATCATAGATGGCAATTGGAACAGCATCCTTGGCTTCCCTGATGGTCTGCATGAAGTGGATGGGGCCTTTTTTCAGGTATTCCTGGCTCAGGCCCGAAGAGGCCACAAGTCCCAATTCCCGGGTCTCCCTGTCCACAAGAAAGACGGAGCATCCCTTGGCCTTAAACGCGGTTTTGACACTCTCTGCCGTGATCAGTGCGACCTCTTCCGGGTCCTTGCACTGGGAAATGGCGGTGGTGAGCTTGATGATGGTGTCATAATACATGGTGTGATCGTCCATTTTTGCCTCCTTGGTTTGAAGTATAGGGGGCGGCATATCGGCGGGATATCCGTAATCCCTTCAGCATGCCGGTTAAAACCCAGGCGATCAATCGTAAAATGGAGCCTGAAATCAAGGTAAAGCGATTGGAAGTGTTCAGATTGAAGTGTGCAGATAATGATATTATCCATTTATAATATAGGCAGCGCCCAGAGTCAAAGCCTTTTGAATTATTCTTGACAAACAGGGGGGATTTCGTAAACTTTGTAAAAATGATCCACCACACCAAGGAGGTCCCCCATGGAAAAACGATTGGATATGCAAAAATCCAGACAAAAAGAGATGCAGATGGGCAGGCGGCAGTTTTTAAAACAGGTATCCCTGTGGTCGGCCGGCATGCTGATGGTACCGCCGGTGTTTGATGTTGCCCCAGGTCTTGTGGCTGCCTCCATGGCAAGCCCCCAGATTCTGGTAGCCAAAGGAACAGACTATCCGGCCATGACCCGGACCCTTGTGGAAGCAGCCGGCGGCATGGGTGCCTTTGTCTCCCCGGGAAACAGGGTGGTCATCAAACCCAATATCGGCTGGGACCGGAACGTGGACCAGGGCGCCAATACCCATCCTGTGATTGTCACAACCCTTGCCGCCCTGGCCCTTGAAGCAGGTGCATCCCAGGTGATGGTTTTTGACCGGACCTGCAACGAGGAGCGGCGGTGCTACCAGAACAGCGGGATCAAGCCGGCCCTTGAGGCCATGAACGACAAGCGGGTGCGTTGCACTTATGTGGATGACCGCAAATTTGTCCCTGTCACCATCAAACAGGGACACTCCCTGAAAGAATGGGAGTTTTACAAGGATGCCCTTGAAGCCGACTGCTATATCAATGTGCCCGTGGCCAAGCACCACAGCAGCTCCGGGCTGAGCATGGGGCTCAAGAATGCCATGGGCGTAATCGGGGGATGGCGGGGAAAACTTCATTATGATCTGAGCGCCAAAATTGCCGATCTGAACCTGGTGATCCGGCCGGCGTTGACCCTGGTGGACGCCACCCGGGTGATCATACGGAACGGTCCTTCGGGGGGCAGTCTTGACGATGTCAAACGATTGGATACCCTGATCGCAGGCGTTGATCCCATTGCCGTTGACGCCTATACCACCACTTTGTTCGGGCTCAAACCCGCAGATATCGGGTCCACGGTGGAGGGGTTCAACCGGGGGCTTGGCCAGATGGATCTGGACCGCTGTCAGATCCGGATGGTGTGATTCCTGCCATGGGACAAAATTTTTGGAAACGGCTTCGACAGGCCACCCAGATCCTGTGTTTTTTCATCTTCCTGGTGCTTTTCCGCCTCACCGATTATTCCGGAGCCGACACCATCCCCTATGCCGTGAACATTTTGTTTCGGATAGACCCCCTGGTGGGAGCCTGTGTGACCCTGGCCACCCAAAGTTTTATCCCATTGCTCTGGCCCTGTCTGTTGATGGTGGGACTCACCCTTGTGCTGGGCCGGTTTTTCTGCGGCTGGATCTGCCCCATGGGAACCCTGATCGACCTGGCCGGAAAGGGGATGGGCCCAGGTAAAAATACAGGGAAGGCACCCAAGGCCGCCCTTGGGTTCATGAAATACGCCCTTCTTGTTTTTTTGCTGGTCTCTTCTTTGTTTTCGGTGCAGTTTCTGGGATTTTTCGACCCCTTTGCCCTCCTGGTCCGGGGCATGGCCTTTGGGGCGGATCCTTTGTTCTACTCGCTGATAACAGGGGTTTTTGATAAAATGTATCTGTCAGGGCCCGCATGGCTGTCAGGCCTGACAGAACCGGTGTATGAAATCTTAAAATCCTTTGTCCTGCCCCATAAGCAGGGGTTTTATTATCTTTCTTTTCTCTCTTTTTTCCTGGTGGCAGGCATTCTGACCCTGGAAATTTTCGGTAAACGGTTCTGGTGCAAAAATCTTTGTCCCCTGGGGGGGCTTTACGGACTTGTCTCAAAATTTTCCCTTCTGAAACGGCACCCGGTAGAGGCCTGCAAAAAGTGTTCTCTGTGTGAAACAAAGTGCCCCATGAATGCCTTTGAAACAGGCGAGGGTGAAGCCCGGGGCCGGCTTGTCCGTGAAGCGTGCACCCTTTGCATGGACTGTGTGGGCTATTGTCCCCGGGGGATTGCAACATTCAAATTCGGGCTGCCGGAAATGCCCAAACCCGTGGACATCAGCCGCAGAAAGCTTTTGGCCGCATGCCTTGCCGGTGTCTGCCTGCCGGTGCTCGGCCGTACCCATGCCCTCTCAAAGCTGCCGGACAATGGTCTGATCCGGCCCCCGGGGGCCCTGGATGAACCGGACTTTCTGGCGGTCTGTGTCCGGTGCGGAGAGTGCATGAAGGTCTGTATCACCAATGGCCTCCAGCCTGTTGGAATTGAAAGGGGGATAGAGGCCATGTTCACGCCGGGCCTTGTGCCCCGCCTGGGATATTGCGAATTCAACTGCACCCT
>JAHIVS010000072.1 GCA_018816605.1 Pseudomonadota bacterium | reverse complement strand
TTTGCTAAGATCTATGGGAAGATCGGCGCGGATTATGAGCTGTTTATTGTATCAGACAGTGAGGGACTCACCATTTCAGACAGTGTCAACGGAGCCCTCAGAAAAAAGAAGATTTCCATAGCAGACCGGGATTATTTCATCGCCGGCAAGGCCGGCAAGGGCATCGTCAGCGTCCCCATTGTGTCAAAGGCCAGCGGGAATCCCGTGGTGGTGGTATCCGTGCCCCTTAAGACCCGTTCCGGCCAGTTCGGCGGCGTGTTTGGCGCTGTGCTGAAGCTGGATTCCCTTTCCCAGAAGCTGACATCGGTTAAGATCGGCGAAACCGGGTATCCGTTCATGATCAATAAGGAAGGCATCGTCATTGCCCATCCCCAAAAAGAGTTTATTTTTAAACTGGATTTACAAACCCTGGCCGGCATGGAAGAGATTACCCGGCGGATGATGGCCCAGGAATCGGGTATTGAGAGATATACCTTTAAGGGAACCCAAAAAATATCCGGGTTTGCGCCAGTGCCTGTAACCGGCTGGAGTATAGGGGTTACCCAAAATACGGATGAATTCATGGCAGCTGTGAACAAAATGATAAAATACAACAGCATTACCGGTATTATTGTTCTGGTTATTGTGGGGGTTCTTATCTTTATTTTTTCCCTTCAGATCATCAAGCCCATTAACGATGCCGTGGCAGGACTTAAGGATATTTCAGAGGGAGAGGGCGATCTGACCAAGCGCTTGACGGTGGCCAGCCAGGATGAAGTCGGGATTCTTTCCAAGGCCTTTAATCTGTTCATTGACAAGCTCCAGGCCATGATCAGAGATATCACCCAGGGAGTGGGAACCCTTTCTTCGTCGTCCACGGAACTGACCTCCATTGCCGAAGGAATGTCCAGCAGCGCCCGGCAGACCTCTGAAAAGGCCAATACAGTGGCGGCGGCAGCCGAAGAGATGACCGCCAATATGAATTCTGTTTCCGCTGCCATGGAGCAATCCAGTACCAATGTCAATACCGTGGCAAGCGCTGCCGAAGAGATGAGTTCCACCATCAACGAGATTGCCCGGAATGCTGAAAAAGCCAGGACGATTTCCATGAATGCCGTGGCCAAGGTCAATGAATCCACGACCAAAATGAATGAACTGGGGGCTGCTGCCCAGGCCATCGGCCAGGTGGTGGAAACCATCACCGATATTTCCGAGCAGGTCAATCTTCTGTCCCTGAATGCCACCATTGAGGCAGCCCGGGCAGGGGAGGCCGGGAAAGGGTTTGCCGTTGTGGCCAACGAGATCAAGGATCTTGCCAAGCAGACATCGGAAGCGTCCATGGATATCAAGGCAAAGATCGGCAATATCCAGGATTCTTCCACCAGCACCCTGGCCGGAATGGGGGAGGTGTCCAGGGTTATTTCGGAAGTCAGCGATATTGTCGCAACCATTGCTACGGCAGTGGAGGAGCAGTCCTCGGCCACTCGGGAGATCGCTGAGAATATTTCCCAGGCGTCCACCGGCATTGAAGAGGTGAACCAGAATGTCAGCCAGAGTTCCATGGTGGCCGTTGAAATCACAAAGGATATCAGCGATGTCAACCAGTCTTCAGCGGAAATGGCGGACAGAAGCGGCCAGGTTAAGCTGAGCGCGGAAGATCTTTCCAAATTGGCGTCCCAGCTGGATGAGATGGTGGGCCGGTTTAAGATTTAAAGAAAATACCTGTATCCTGTGGCCGTTTTTTTTTTCGGCCACAGGATTTTTTTTGTCGGATTCAATGGCTTTGTTGTTTTGTATCTGGTATATTCCGCTGGTGTTGTGGTCAAGATGGAAGGAATAGCAAAGTTGAATCTTTAAAAAAAAGAATGAAGAGCCGATGATCGTTACCCACTCCCCAACTGCCGGCCACAGGATCTGTCTGTGGCTTGTGTTTTTTTTTATCCACCTGGGCTTCATGCCTTCCCTGTCTGAGGGATACAGCCAGTCCCAATACCAGAAATTTCAGAAGAATCTCCTCGATCACCGTTCCCGTCTGAATCCTGACTTTAAAAAAATCACGCGCCAGAAAACCCGGTATATCATTGTTCACACCTCTGAGTTGGGTCTTGAGGCAACCCTGCGGGTGGTTTCCCGGGGAAAGCAATTTCAAAGCGGATATAAAACACCCGGGGGCCATGCCCATTATGTGATTGCCAGAAACGGGTCCACCTACCGGATTCTAGACAAGGAATACCGGGCGGACCATGCGGGACGGTCCATGTGGAGCGGCCGGGAAGATATCAGTGATGTTTCCGTGGGCATTGAACTTGTGGGATATCATTATGCTCCCATTACCGCCGGTCAATATCGCTCTTTGGGGATACTTCTCGGCAGTTTGAAAAAGGCCTACAACCTTGAGGACCGGGATGTGCTGACCCACAGCCAGGTGGCCTATGGAAAACCCAACCCCTGGTTTAAGAAAAACCATCGGGGCCGCAAGCGGTGTGCAAAAAATTTTGACCGCGCCCAGGCCGGTTTGGGACATACCTGGAAATATGATCCGGATGTCAGGTCTGGACGGCTCATGGCAGACCCGGAACTGGCCCGGGTATTTTATTCGCCGTCTTCTCCGGCATCCCCTTCCCTGGCCGGAACCCGGGTTGCGGCATCCCCTTCCCCGGTTGAAACCCGAGTCCCGGTTGAAACCAGGGTCCTGGGATCCAATATCATATCTGCAACCAATTCAGCCTGGTCCATTTCCGGCGAGGATTATGATAGTCAGGCAACGGTGTACCTTCTCCCCGACGGCCGTACGATTCCCGGGAACCGGATCACTAAAACCATCGGCTGGAACCGTTTGCCCATGAACACAAAGGTGCTGCTCAACCAGGAAGAAGGCCCTGCTGTTGTCCAGCGCCAGGCCCAAACCCCGATTAAGACCATTTCCGAAAGCATGACGGCCTGGTCCCATGCAGGCCCTGCCTTTCGGGAGGACACCACCATTTATTTTTTGCCCACCGGCCGGGTTTCTCCCGGGTCAAAAATTGTTGACTGGGATGATCTGCCCCAGAAAACGCGATTGCTCGTGGGGTATAAAGGGCCTTACCCCATTACCAGGGACCAGACCGCCTATAAAATTGCCGGCACCCGCTATAAATCTCTTGAAACCATCTATTTTTTATCCTTTGGCCAGTTGAAGACCGGGGATCAGATCGCTGATTTTGGAGATCTGCCCAGGGGCACCCAGATTTATCTGCCCCTGGCCGAAAAAAAAAATCAATAGGCATAAAAAAGATCCTGGACCTGCTGTTGGGTGCGGTTTTTCAGCAGGGCCAGCATGAGCAGAATCCTGGCCTTGGCCGGATTGAGTTCGTCTGAGACAATAAAGTTGTTGGCATCATCATCCACTTCCAGGTTTCTGCCCACAGTGCCCGTGGGAACCCGTGAGGAGCGAACGATGAAGATGCCGCGGCCTGCCATCCGGGCGGCCTTTTCAAGGCAGGCCCCATTCATATTTCCATTGCCGTCACCGGCAATGACAATGCCAGCGGCTCCGTTTGCAACGGAGCAATCAATGAGATCCGGGGGCATATCCGCACAGGCATACAAGATATCCACCCGGGGCAGAGCGGAAACAATTTCAATGGAAAATTCACTGGAAACCGTGTGTTTCCGGAAGGGCCCCCTGAAATATTGGATATCCCCGTAAATCACCGTTCCCATGAGTCCGTTCACCGGGGATAAAAATGTTTCCACCGAGGTGGTATTGGTCTTGGTCAGGGAATGGGCACCATGTATCCGGTCGTTCATGACCACCATCACTCCCCGATCCCGGGACCGGGGATCGGCTGCCACGGCCACGGCATTGTAGAGGTTTAGGGGGCCGTCGGCACTCAGGGCCGTGAAGGGCCGCATGGCACCGGTCATGACGACGGGCTTGGGGCTTTTTATGGTCAGGTTCAGAAAAAAGGCGGTTTCCTCCATGGTATCCGTGCCATGGGTTACCACCACCCCGTCGGTTTCTTCTTTGGAAAGGAGCACATTGATCCTGCGGGCAAGGCGGATCATGATCTCAAAGGACATGTCCTGGGAGCCCACATTTGAGATCTGTTCCCCCGTTAACCGGGCCAGTTTTTCAAGATCCGGCACTGCCTGAATCATTCCCTTAACATCGATTTTTCCCGAGGTGTATCCGGGCTGGGTGGAGGAGGGGGCTGCGCCTGCAATGGTGCCGCCGGTGGCCAGTATGCTGACCTGAGGTAAGGGTTTCATTGATTCTCCTTTTTTGATGGGGTGGGGCCAGGCTTGGGTTTATTGCAAAAAGCCCAAGCCTGACCCCACTACCTAACAGGAAACACAGCAAACCGCAAGGCCTCCCCGGGCGGTTTCCTTATAGCGGGCACACATGTCTTGTCCTGTTTCCATCATGGTTTCAACAACTTCATCAAAGCTGACTTTCTGACGGGCCGGGTCCCCTGCTTCCGCCAGGATATAGGCATTGACGGCAGTGACTGCTCCCACGGCGTTGCGCTCGATACAGGGAATCTGTACATAGCCGCCCACGGGATCACAGGTCATGCCCAGCTGGTGTTCAAGGGCAATTTCAGCGGCATTTTCCACTTTTTTCATGGGGCCTTCCAGGGCATAGGTCATAAAGGCAGCCGCCATGGACGAGGCCACCCCGACTTCTCCCTGGCAGCCCACTTCCGCACCGGAAATACTGGCATTCTTTTTGGCAATAAAGGCAATGGCGGCAGCGGCCAGCATCCCCTGCCTCAGCTGTTGGGAAGACAAATGGTATTGGTGCTTTAACAGGTAGATCACACCGGGCATCACTCCGGCCGAACCGGATGTGGGGGCGGTCACCACCCGCCGGCCTGCGGCATTTTCTTCAGAAGCTGCCATGGCATAGGCATTGAGCATGGCCAGGAAACGGCCGGTCTCTTGTTTCATCCTATGGGAGTTGGCCATCAACACCTTTGCCTTTCTCAACAAACCAATGGGACCGGGTAAAACCCCATCTGCCGAAAGTCCATTTTCAACACAGGCGCACATGGCCTCTAATATCCGGTCCAGCCCCTCGTGGATCTGGTCCCGGGATGCTCCTGTGATGGCCTGTTCATTTTCCAGAATGATCTGGCCCAGGGGCAGTCCGGTTTTGCGGATGATCTTTCTCAGCTGGTTCATGTTCCCATAGGCATGGGGCGGTGTGTTCCTTTTTTTTTCAATTTCGCCCTTGCAAAGGATAAATCCGCCGCCAATGGAATAATATTCTTTTTCCAGCAATATCTTGTTCCGGGTGCTGAGCTTGAATCGCAGGGTGTTTGAAAAGGGCAGGTCCTGGGCGCTGCTGCTTTCATAATGGATATGCCGGGCCGAAAAAAAAATCTGTCCATGGACAAAGGGGATCCCATAGATGTGTTCCGGATCTTCCAACAGCTGGCAGAGAAGGTCGCAATCACAGGTTTCCGGTTCCCAGCCCAGAAGACCGCCAAGAATTGCCTTGTGGGTTCCATGGCCTTTGCCCGTTAGGCTTAAGGAGCCAAATAGATGGACATCCAGTTCCAGGGGAGTTTGGCTGTCCGGGGAAAGCCGGACCATGGCATCCCGGAATAAAAGCGCTGCCCGCATGGGGCCGATGGTATGGGAGCTGGATGGCCCTGGGCCTGTCTTGAATATATCAAAAATTGAGGTTGTAATATACATGTCCATAAAAAGTCACCTGGGCATCAAATACCGAACCAGCCCCGGAAGAGCAGGCCCAGCGCATCATTTTCTTCATCATCCAGAGAGTCGGCAAACACGGCCAGGCGGATGGAAATGGTGGCATTGTTTCCCCAAGGCCACCAGGCACATAACAACAGGCCATCCTGGCCGGGATCAGAGGTCAGAAGTGTCTGTCCCGGGTTCAGCCCTCCAAAATAATCAATGACCACCTGTACCACTTCGGGTGCGCTGGCGGCATTGTCCGTGTTCCAGGTTTTGCCCATGTGACGGGTTAAAATTTCATAAATTTCTTCTTTGTCGGCAACACTGAATTCTGCCAGGGCGGTCTCAAACCGATCGTCCCATTTCCATACCAGGGTTTTCCCTAGGGCCTGGGCCAGCTGGGAGCAGCTTTTTTCAAGGGGAGTGACATTGTAATTGAGCATATTTGTAATTTCCTCAACCAAAAGGTGTTGAACACGGTTTTGAAGGGTTATGGTTCCATTTTCTCTGTTTTAACAGATTCGCTCTATTTCCACCATGGCAAAATCTGTGCTATAATCGAAAAAAGTCCAGGCTGTGGGGGATAAAACACCCCCATTTCCCAGAAGTTCAGGGTGTGAGCGTCAAAGCCGCATTCTCAGGGAACGGCCAAACCCCCATCAACAGGAGCTCCTTTATTGTGATCCCCCAAAAATTAGAATTGTTGTCTCCGGCAAAAAATAAGGAATTCGGCATGGCTGCCATCAGTCATGGGGCAGATGCCGTATACATCGGAGCTGGCCGTTTCAGCGCACGGTCTGCAGCCGGGAACCCGGTTTCAGAGATTGAAGCGCTGGCCGCCTATGCCCATCTTTACAAGGCAAAGGTCTATATTGCACTCAATACCCTTCTTTTTGACCATGAGCTGGCCGAGGCTGCCCGTCTGATAGAGCGATTGTGGAATGCCGGTGCAGATGCCCTGATCATCCAGGACATGGGGCTTCTGGAAATGGACTTGCCGCCCATCCCGCTGTTTGCCAGCACCCAGACAAACAACCTGACCCTGTCCCGGGTCCGGTTCCTTGAGTCTGCAGGATTTGAGAGGGTGATCCTTGCCAGGGAACTTTCCTTAATCCAGATTGAACACATTTATCGTGCAACAAACATAGACCTTGAGGCCTTTGTCCATGGATCCCTTTGTGCGTGTTACAGCGGGCAGTGCTATTTCAGTGCCGCCATCGGAAATAGAAGCGCCAACCGCGGTGAGTGCGGTCAGCCCTGTCGTCTGCCATGGGATCTTGTATCGGAAACAGGCCGGGTGCTGGAAAAAGACAGGCACCTTCTTTCCCTCAAGGACATGAACCGGTCCGAGCACCTTGCCGCCATGGCTGCCGCAGGGATCACCTCCTTTAAAATAGAGGGGCGCCTGAAAGATCTTTCCTATGTTAAAAACATTACCGCCCTTTACCGGCAAAGACTGGATGCCCTCATGGCAAAAGGGTCCGGGTATGTCCCTGCCGCTTCGGGAAGAACGGTCTTCTTTTTTTCACCCGACCCGACAAAAACCTTTAACCGGGGAGAAACCGATTATTTCCTGTTCGGCAGAAAAGGAAGTATCCACTCTTTTGATACGCCCAAATCCCTGGGGCAGAAGATCGGATCCGTGGATCGCATCCATGCCGGATATTTCACCCTTAATCAGATCCATGACATTCAAAACGGCGACGGACTCTGTTACATGGATCAGAAAGGGACTCTCAGGGGATTCCAGGTAAATTCTGTTGACCAGGGCAAAATTTATCCATCGGGTCGCCTGAATCTCAAAAAATGTCCCCTGTTTCCCGGAGCCCGTATTTATAGAAACCACGATCACACCTTTTTAAAAATGCTTGCCGCCAACTCTGCTGAGCGCAGGATTGCCCTGGACCTGTCTTTTGAAGAGACCCCTGAAGGCTTTGTCCTGGAGGGCCGGGATGAAGATGGCAACCGGGGTGAGGTAAGGGTTGATATCAAAAAAGTTTTGGCCCAAAATGAACCGTCTGCCCTTGCCGCCATGAACCGTCAGCTGGGTAAGCTCGGGGCGTCCATGTTCTATTCCCGGAGGCTTACCCTTTCGACCAAACCCTATTTTGTGCCCATCCGGGACTTGAATCACATGAGACGGGGGCTTTTGGAGGTAATGGCCCTTAAACGGGCAGAGGCCTATGACCGGATTTTGGCAAAGCCAAGACCCGTGCCTGCGTCATACCCAGAAAGCCAGGTGGATTTCACGGCCAATGTGGCCAATGAAAAAGCGGTTCAATTCTATGGAAAGCGGGGGGTTAGCCGCATGGATCCGGCCTTTGAAGTGTCACCTCCTGGTTCCCGTGCCGTTGTGATGACCCTTGCCCATTGTATCCGCTACTCCCTGGGACAATGCCCCGGGGAAGTCAAAACCTCCCCCGGCGTGTGGAATGCGCCCCTTTTCCTTGAAAATGCAAAGGGGCGGTTTCAGATTGTCTTTGATTGCAGGCGTTGCCAAATGAAAATTGTAACCCTGTAAAAGAAGGGATCAGTGGTCATATTGCCGTGCATAGGCGGCATCATTGTACATGGCCTCTCCATGGAGGGCTTTCCCGTAATTTCCGATGATCTGCTGGCCCTGGTCTGAATTCAAGAAATCAATGAAGTCAGAGGCATAAACCTGTGCCGGACCCGCGCCTTCTGGCTGGCACAGTCCGTGGTAGGTGTTGATCAGCACCGGATCTCCTTTAAAAAGGACCTGTGTGTTTTTCAGCTCTTTTTTGCCTGCCGCCCATGTGGACGAGTCTGTCATAAAATATCCCTTTTCATCATCTGCTTTTTTTAAGGTGGCCATCATGAATTCTTTGGTAATCACGTACCAGTCACCTTTGGGGGCGATTTTTGCTGTGGCCCAAATGCCCATCTCTTTTTTGTGGGTGCCGGAGTTGTCTCCCCGGGAAAGAAACAAGGCTTTGGCAGCCGCAATTTTCCCATAGGCATCTGCCGCAGATGTGGCTTTTGCAATCCCGGCAGGATCATTTTTCGGGCCGACAATGTAAAATTCATTGGAGCCGATCAGGGAGCGTTTAATGGCCCAGCCTTCGGCAACGGCTTTTTTTTCGCCAGCCGGGGCATGCACCATGACAATATCCACCTGTCCTTCCTGGAGCAGTTTGAGGGATTTCCCTGACCCTGCCTTGATCCAGCACAGGGTGGTTCCATGTCCGGCATTGAATATCCGGGCCAGTTCTTCCAGAAGACCCAGTTCTCCGGGGCTGCCCGTGGCCAGCCTGAAAATTTTATCGGTGCTGCCATAAATTGCGGTACAGGGCCCTGTTGCCAATGCGGTGGATGAAAAAATCATTAACAGGGCGGTCATTAAAATAGTAAACTTGATTGTGACATTCATATGAACTCCTCTTTCCTTTAAATAAAGTGTCTTCCCAGGGGAACCCATTCCCCACACAGCCTCTTTTAGGGTTATTTTGGGTGTGTGTCAATATTTTCATGGCAATAAATACTCAATAAAAACCAATATCAACCAAAACTAACAGATATTGACCTGTCGCTATACCTTAGTGCCCTGGCAGAGTCCTTGCTGGGGTCTGTTTTTTCCATGGGACCCAGATGAAGGCAGATCCCCCCAAAAAAAATACTCCTGAAAATATAGGCTGTCCGGATCTTGTTTTGGCGGCTCCGGTTGCAATGTTTGGAGCGGGTAAGATTTTTTCTGTTAAAAAGCCGAAGAGTTCGTAGAATTGTGTGCGTACGTTACTCCTGATTTTTTTGATATGCAATTTTAAAATTTACGATATGGCTGCGGGATACGGGGGCGAGGAGGTTGTTGTCGTTCTGCAAGAGACGATTACATAACCCTCAGTCTTGGTCTGGCCACCCTCGCACCTGGATCTGACAATTCCACCGAGGATCTGATTGCCCTGGCAGACACAGCAAGGTATGAAGCAAAAGCGAGGGGCAGAAACCAAACCACTGTAAAAATGTGATTTGGCTATTTTTTATATTTGAAAAATTAATAAGATGGATATTTGGTATTATTGCCCCTAGCTGTGCTATACTCTGCTTTTTTTTAAAAAAAAGGCAGAGAAATGGTTGCGTTGCATATTGTACTAGTGGAACCGGAGATACCCCAGAACACCGGAAATATCGGCAGGACCTGTGCCGCCATGGGGGCGGTGTTGCATTTGGTGGAGCCCCTGGGATTTTCCCTTGCGGATAAATATTTAAAGCGGGCCGGAATGGATTATTGGAGAGCGCTTGACGTGCGATATTATCGGGATTACGGGGATTTCCTTGCCCAAAATCCAGGAGGCCAGAAGGTGTTCCTTTCAAGGAAAGCCGCCCACAGGTGTGACCGGTTCGCCTATGAAGAGGAGGTTTTTCTGGTTTTCGGTAAAGAGTCTGTGGGGCTGCCCGAAGAAATGCTGCGGGCGAACCTGGATTCTTGCGTAAGAATTCCCATGTCGTCAGACACCCGCTCCTTTAATCTGGCCAATACGGTTGCAATTTTATGCTACGAGGTCATGCGGCAATACTCTTTTGAAGGGCTTAAGATAGAGGGGGACCTGTCCTGATCCCAAGACAGATCCTGTGGATGCTGCTAGCTGCAGATGCACATCCTTTCAT
>JAHIVS010000584.1 GCA_018816605.1 Pseudomonadota bacterium | reverse complement strand
GCCTTTGCATCGGTTTTCTGTACCTTGATGCTCCCGGTGGAAGTAAGGATCCTGCCCACCTATGAAATGGCGGCCAATATCTTAAGCCCCCTCCAGGCCATATGGAATGTCCTGCACCTGGACGGTCTCTTGTCCTGGGTCAACGGCCATGACATTGTCGTCAATCTGAACTGGAGCCTGCTGGACAGCTATACCGGGCTGATTCTGCCCCTTATTGCATCGGCAACCTGCACCTTTTTGTTCCGGCAGTTTTTTTTAACCGTTCCCGAAGAGCTGTGTGAGGCGGCAAAACTGGACGGGGCCTCTCCCATGATGTTTTTCAGAAAAATTTTGTTCCCCCTGTCCAAGACCAATATTGCCGCCCTTGTGGTCATCGAATTTGTATACGGATACAATCAATACCTTTGGCCCCTGCTGATCACAACCAATCCTAAAATGACCACAGCCGTCATTGGTCTTCAAAACCTGATCCCCCAGGCAGACGATCTTCCCGAGTGGAATATCGCCCTTTGCGGAACCCTTTTGGTATTGCTGCCCCCGGTTCTGGTCGTATTGTTCATGCAAAGATGGTTTGTAAAAGGACTGATTGAAAAAGAAAAATAATATGAAACCCATTACAGAATTTCCAGAGAAAATACGGGCAGCCGTCACCTACCTTTTGACGGATATTGATGACACCCTCACCCATGAAGGCAGACTCCCTTCTTGTGCATTCTGCGCCATGGAAAAGCTGTACAATGCGGGGATAAAAGTGATTCCCATCACAGGCCGGCCCGGAGGATGGTGCGATCATATTGCCAGGATGTGGCCCGTCCACGGGGTTGTCGGTGAAAACGGGGCCTTTTATTTTGTGTATGATACCCATCAAAAAAAGATGATCCGCCGGTATGTTAAAACAGAACTGGAAAGGGAACAGGACAAGCACAACCTTGCCATTGTAAAACAAAAAATTCTGTCCACAATTCCCGGGTGTGTGGTGTCGGCGGATCAGGCTTACAGGGAAGCAGACCTTGCCATTGATTTTGCCGAAGATGTCCCCCCCCTTCCCCAATCGGATATTGACAAAATTGTGGATATCTTTGAAGAAAACACTGCAACGGCAAAAATCAGCTCCATCCACGTAAACGGCTGGTTTGGGGCCTATGACAAACTGACCACAACCCGCATACTCTTTAGAGAAATATTTAAAACAGACCTGGAGGATGTCAGGGAAAAGGTGATTTTTGTGGGGGATTCCCTCAATGATGAGCCCATGTTTGAATATTTCCCAAATGCCGTGGGGGTTGCCAATGTGCTTGATTTTTGCGACAGGCTTAACTTCAAGCCTGCCTGGGTCACAAAGGGAAAAGGGGGGTTTGGATTTTCGGAACTGGTAAATCGCCTTGTTCCCAGTGCCTCTCCCAATTCCTAATCACTTTTCAAAACTGACAAAAAGGCAGACTGGGGAATCTCAACAGATCCCACCATTTTCATGCGTTTTTTCCCTTTTTTCTGTTTTTCCAATAGTTTCCGCTTTCTGGAGATATCACCGCCATAACATTTGGCGGTTACATCCTTTCTAAAGGCGGAAATGGTTTCCCTGGCAATGATTTTGCCGCCAATGGCCGCCTGGATGGGTATTTTAAACTGCTGTCTGGGAATCTCTTCCCTTAACTTTTTGCAGGCGGTCCTGCCCCGGGCTTCGGCTTTGTCCCGGTGGATAAGCTGGGACAAGGCATCCACCCGTTCTGCGTTGATGAGAAAATCCAGTTTAACCAAATCCGTGTCCTGGTATCCGGCAATCTGATAGTCAAAGGAACCGTAGCCCTGGGTAACGCTTTTCAGGCGGTCGTAAAATTCGTACACCACTTCGGCCAGGGGCAGTTCAAATTTCATTTCCATGCGGTTGGAGGTCAGGTATTGGTAATTTTTGCTGACCCCCCGGAATTCATGGCAAACCTGCATCACATTGCCCATGTATTTGTCCGGAACAATGATGGATGCATTGATAAAGGGTTCCCGGGTTCGGCTGATTTCGGCAGGGTCCGGATAGGCGGTCGGGTTGTCAATGATCTTGACCTCCCCGCTGGTGTAGGTGACCTCATACTGAACCGATGGGGAGGTTAGAATCAGGGAGATGTCATATTCCCGTTCCAGGCGTTCCTGGACAACTTCCAGATGCAAAAGCCCTAAAAATCCGCATCTATAACCAAACCCCAGGGCCGCTGAACTGTCTTTTTCATAAACCAGGGAGGCATCATTGAGCTTGAGCTTTTCCAGGGCTTCGGTGAGTTCTTCGTAGTCATCCGACGCCACGGGATACATGGAGGAAAAGACCACGGAAGTCGGTTCCCTGAACCCGCCCAGGGCCTTGTTGCAGGGACGGTCCGGCATGGTCACGGTGTCTCCTGTTTTTACATCACTGATGTTTTTGATGCCGGCGATAAAATACCCCACCTGCCCTGCCACAAGCTTCTCCTGGGGATGTCTTTTGATTTGAAACAATCCGACTTCTTCCACCTTGTACTGGGAATTATTGGACATGAACCGGATTTTGTCCCCCTTTTTTATGGATCCGTCAAATATCCGAAAATGAACAACGGTTCCCCTGAAAGAATCGTAATGGGAATCAAAAATCAGGGCTTTGAAATTTCCCGTGTTTTCCGAAACAGGACAGGGAATCCCCTCCACAACGGCCTGGAAAATCTTGTCCACGCCGATGCCGGTCTTGGCAGACACCAGGAGGGCATCGGCAG
>JAHIVS010000583.1 GCA_018816605.1 Pseudomonadota bacterium | reverse complement strand
TTCCAGAACGTTCCAGATCTCATTGGTTTTCAAAAACAGGAGGGAAATCAGCTCTTGTGCCTGATCCGGGGTTATCCGGCCGGCCGCCAGATCGGATGCGTAGAAGGGATAGAGATACTGGTCGATTCTTCCTAAAGAGATCGAATTCCCGCCGGTTTCAATCTGGGCCACCAGATGGGTGAAATAGATCGCCTGGACCGCTTCGTGGAAGGTCTGGGCAGGCTCGCCCGGCACCTTGCGGCAGACACGGGCGATTTCCCGTAATTCCCGGGCCCGGTCCCTGTTTTTCTCTTCTGCGGCCATCTTTTCTGCAAGAGTTGCATACCGCTGGGCGAAACGAATGGTGGCCCTGAGGGAGCGGATAAGGGCTTCATAAAAAAGGATTTTTTCTTTATTCTTATTGTCTTTATCCTTATTCCCTTTGCCAAGGATGTCCCGTTTATCTTGCGCATCCTGGATGATCCCGAGAAGGCCCTTTGAAAGGGCGGTTGGATGATCCATGGTGAAATGACCGATGCCATAGGTTATTTCCAGCATAAAGGTGAAGATATACTTGTCCATATCCGCTTCAACATCCAGATCCAAAGTTTTCTCAAAGGCCTCTTCAACGGTTTTCCCCTTCCAGAAGGGCAGGATATCCGCTTTGACCTCTTGTTTTTCAGCTTCGGTGATCAAGGCCCGCTGCAGTTCTCTTCGGTCAAAATTTTCCACATCCCCTTCAATCCAGCGAATCTTATTTTCAGGGAAAAGCGGTGCCCCTTTGAGCTTGCTGGTCCTGCACCCCACAACAAGTTCATCCGTCCGGATGATCGGGGTGATATTGCCTAAAATCGCCTCAAGCCCCAGACTCATTCGGGTGAGGGGATGTTTGTCCCAGTTTTCCTTCATGGAACGGGTTAAATACCGTGCCCGCTCAATACAGACTTCCTGGGGGGCATCAATGATGCGCCGGCGAATTCGATCGACCCTTGTGAGGTGAATCACCTTGGATGACGAGGTGTTTGTTTTCATTTGATACCCCCCTTTTTATAATCTATCTTTTTGTTACCTATTCTTAATTATAACCTGGCCTTTTTATCGGATATTCATGTGATTGAGCAAAATAAAATCCCGGATCGGGGTGGGCAGCACCTTGTTCAGGAACAAAAAGAAACTGCTCATAAAATCCACCTGGTTGTGAAATTTGGGATTTTGGGTTTTTAACACCTTAAAAATTCTTCGGGCGGCAGCTTGCGGGGTTGTGGCATCCTTGATCAGCTCATTATCCCGGTCAATGAACCGGCGGGCCCGATCATGGTAGGCGGAGCTTTCAGGCGGCACCTGATGAATTTTGGAGGCAAATTTTGTGGAAACCTGGGCCGGTTCAATAATGGCCATTCGAATGCCAAAGGGCTTGACTTCATACTGGATGGCCTGGACCATGCCCTCGATGGCGTATTTGGTGGCCGTGTAGATGGATTCAAAGGGAAAGGGAATTCGGCCGACAAGGGAGGACATGGCAATGAGTTTTCCTTGTCTTTTCTTGCGCATGGAAGGAAGGAATGCCTGGAAAACAGCGGCAGTACCCATTACATTAATTTCAATGCACTTAAAGGCTTTTTCAAGATCAGTCTCCTCAAAGGGGCCGAAAAACCCGATCCCGATATTGGAAAGGACGGTATCCACTCGTCCATACTTCTCTAGAACCTTGTCCCTGAAGGCCAGGATTTTCCCTCTGTCCATAATATTAATGGGTTCAAGCAGATGATCCCCACCAATGGCATCCAGTTCAAGTTTCAGATCCAAAAGATCTGCTTCATTCATATCAAACCCGGCAACACTATCCCCGGATTGTGCCAGCATTTTTGCCACTTCCCGGCCCATTCCCTGGGCCAATCCCGTGATGACGACCACCTGACTCATTCTGCCTCCTTTTGGAAAATAAAATTTGCGTTGGATTTTCTATAAACTTCTCCCAATTGCGCCATGGATGCATAAAAATCCGGGTATTGAAGTTCAAACCCGGTCTCTTTTAATTTGCTGTTATCGACCACATAGTCATAATAAAGATATTTGACGGCCTCGTATTCAAGGTCTGGAATTTTCCCTTTAGATTTAGAAATTTTCCCGTCTATCCAGGCCAGACATTTGATCAAAGCAAGGGGAAGTTTGATCCCGGGAGGCTTTGTGCCGTAAATTTTTGCCGCAAGCGTCAGGGCCTCCCCAAGGGGGGGGTTCGTGTCTTCACTGATGTTAAAGACCTGTCCTATAATGCCTTGTTTTTCCGACAGATAATAAAGGGCTGCGGCCACATCTTCCACCCGGATGTTGG
>JAHIVS010000582.1 GCA_018816605.1 Pseudomonadota bacterium | reverse complement strand
GCACCGGGATGGGGTTGGCGGTTGTCCATGGGATTGTCCGGGGGCTGGAGGGGGGGCTCTTTGTCTCTGACAGATGCCCCAAGGGAACCTGGGTTGAGGTATACCTTCCCCGCCACGGCAAAGACCTGGCCGGTGACGGAAAGCTCCCGGCCAAAGAACCCGTGAAAGGCGGGGGTGACCATATTGTTTTTGTGGACGATGAAGTGGCTCTGACGCAAATTGCCAGGGATTCTTTGACCAATCTGGGATACCGGGTGTCCATTTTTTCCGACAGCATGGCGGCACTGGTTTGTTTTAAGGAATCGCCGGAGGCCTTTGACCTTGTGATTTCAGATATTACCATGCCGGTTTTGCCCGGAGATGCCCTGGCCAGGGAAATGCGCCGGATTCGGCCGGACATTCCCGTCATCCTCATAACAGGTACCAGCGAGAGAATGGACCCGGACCGGGCAGCCCAGATGGGCATAAACGCACTGCTCTACAAACCCATGATCGGTTATGACCTGGCGGTCGCCATCCGCAGGGTTTTAGACGGGAAACCATGATGGCCAATATTCTGATCATAGATGATGAAGCCTATATCCGGGATATACTGTCCAGCCGGGTGGAACGTATGGGCCATACACCGGCGGCTGCCGCAACCCTGGACATGGGACTTCACATTTTAAACCAGGACCCTGTGGATCTTGTTTTTCTGGACGTCAACCTTCCCGACGGCTGCGGCCTTGATTTCCTGCCCCAAATAAAACAGAGTCCGTCATCACCGGAAGTGGTTATCATCACGGCGGTGGGTAGTGCCGAGGGGGCAGAGCTGGCCATAAAAAACGGGGCCTGGGATTATATCGGCAAACCCTTTAAAAAAGAAGAGATCATCCTTTTGATCCGGCGAACCTTAGAGTACCGGAATGCCAGGCTCGCCCAGCATAAGATCCCCATGCTGGAAACCGATGCCATCGTGGGAAAGTCACCTTTAATGAAAGCGTGCATCTGCCAGGTGGCCCAGACTGCGGCAAATACAGCCAATGTGCTGATTCAGGGGGAGACCGGGACCGGCAAGGAGTTGTTTGCCCGTGCCATCCATGACAATTGCCGCCTCACCCATGACAATTATATTGTGGTCGATTGTGCGGCCATGCCCGAAGCGCTTACGGAAAGCCTTTTGTTCGGCCATACAAGGGGTGCATTTACCGGAGCGGATGCGGCATCGGAAGGGCTGATCAAGGCTGCAGATAAAGGGACCCTGTTCCTGGATGAAATCGGGGAATTGCCCCTGTCCGTTCAAAAGGCATTTTTAAGGGTTCTCCAGGAAAAGCGATTCAGGCCCGTGGGCAGTTCAACGGAACTTGCCAGCAATTTCAGGCTGATTTCGGCCACCAATCGCAATCTTGATCAAATGGTCGACCAGGGGACCTTCCGCCAGGACCTGCTTCACCGGTTAAAAACCTTTACCATCGACCTGCCGCCCCTGCGACTGCACAAAGAAGATATCAGCAGCCTGGCGCTGCATTACATGGAAAAATTATGCACCAAGCACAATATCCCCCAGAAAGCGATGCTCCCGGACACCCTCAAGGTGTTGACGGCCTACGACTGGCCCGGAAACGTAAGGGAACTGATCAATGCCATTGAAAAGGCCATTTTATCCGAACCGGACCTGCCACTGCTCTATCCCATGTTCCTTCCTGCCGGTATTCGGGTTTCCCACGCAAACAAAGATCTTTGGGAAAAGAAAGCCCTGCATCCGCCGGCTGACCCCATTGTGCCCGGGATTCCCTTTGAATCGGTTCTGTCCCTGGGAAATTCGCCGGGTCAGATTCCCAACTTAAAAAATTATCGCAATACCGCCATTGGAAAAATAGAAACCCTATATCTCAGATATCTGGTACAGAATACCGGCGGAAACCTGGAAGAGGCGGCCCGGATTTCGGGGGTTACCAAGAATCGGCTTTATTTTCTCATCCGAAAATACAAATTGCCGTTAAGGTGATCCCTCTTTTAATTGTTGCAAGACAACAATCGGGTGTTGCGATGCAACAATCAACAGATCCGCAAAAAGGGAAGGGGCAAGTCTTTTTTGATAACCACCTGTATGTAGATCATAAAATAGGAAATGGATTTCCTGGGTGTCCTGGCACATTTCTTGTATATAGTTTGTAGTTAGCATCGTATTCTGAAACTCCTGAACCAAAAGACGACACCCAACCGCTGTACCACTGGGAGATACAATGAAAGTCCTCATTTATAACCGGCAGGACTGGGACATTATTGAAAGCCTTCAGCAGACCCTGAAGGCCATGGGCAATATTCACCTCTGCCGTGCCAGGGACAGGAAAGGATTTAAGAAGGCCTTAAGTTCCTGTTTCGCAGGAGAGACCCTTGTTGTGTTTTTCGTAGAGGAAAAAAGGGATATGATTTTTCTGGAGTCCGTGGAAATGGAATTTATGGATATAAAACTGATCATTTATTTTACCGATAAAAAGACCGATCTTTTTGCCCGTGCATATAAGCTTTACCCCAGGGTGGTGACCGGCGCCTTTGACAGCGACGCGTTTTTGCCGGCTGCTGTGAGGGGGATACTTTTAAACCTGATGGGGGCAAGGGCGACAATTAACGGCTGATATTGCATTGATAAATAACCAAAAGAGGGAGGAAAAAAAGATGAAAGGATTCAAAGACCTTAAGCTGAGCGTGAAATTGATTGGCGGCGGCCTGCTGGCCGTGGTGATCCCCATGGCGATCGTGGGCATTATTTCCATTCAAACGGCATCCAGGGCCCTGGTCAAAGCCGGTGAAGGGACTGCATTCCAGGTGGCTGCGGACCTGGCCGTTACAACAGAATTGTTTTTGGAAGAAGAACTCAAATTTGCCAATGAAATTGCCATGTCCCCCTTGATTGAGGAGGTTGTGAACCAGATGGCGGAAACCGGCATGGAGTCGGCCATGGCCGCCATCGAAAAACTGGATCAGCATTTTGCTAAG
>JAHIVS010000581.1 GCA_018816605.1 Pseudomonadota bacterium | reverse complement strand
GCTCCCAACTGGAAAGGGCCGAGTCCATGGTTCAGGCATTGTACACAAGATGGGAAATTCTTGAAGACAAAAAATCAGACACCTAAAAAAATAACACATCTTAGGATAACCCGGAACCAGAAATTGGCCGGATGAAAAAAAGGCGCGGCAACAATAGGGGATGCGGCAATTGCAGTTCCCACCATCATGACATGTGGATGCTAATTGCTTGTCTTTTCCGAAAGCTGAATCATATACCGGTCTGATTTTTCAAAGGGCAATTGATAATGGTCCGTCCTGATCTCAAATTGAGCTATGAGTGCCGGGGTTATTTCATCGGCGGCCTGTTTTCCCTTAAGGGCATAGATTGTCCCCCCCTGTTTGAGCAGCGGAAGGGCAAGCCCGGCGAATTTTTCAAGCGCGGTAAACGCCCGGGACATGACGGCATCATAGGTT
Organism: Pseudomonadota bacterium; assembly: GCA_018816605.1. The sequence continues at coordinate 9,280 of JAHIVS010000581.1, read as the reverse complement.
TTGGCATGGATAGCGTTATGGGCAAGATCCTCCACCCGGGAATGGATTGCATCAATATCTTTCAACCCCAAGACCCGTATCACATGCTTTAAAAAAGTAACTTTTTTTCTGGATGAATCCACCAGAACAAACGACAATGAAGGATTGAGAATCTTCAAGGGTATGGAGGGGAATCCCCCACCGGTTCCCATATCCATCAGCCTGTTTTCCTTTCCCAAAAAGGGCTGAACCGCCATGGCATCAATAAAATGCTTTTCAGCCATGGCCAGAGGGTCAACAATGGCGGTCAGATTGATTTTTTTATTCCATTGAATCAATTCAATGGCATGGGCTGCCATCAGGGAAATCTGTTCATCGGAAATGGCCACCGCTATTTTCTCACTTCCCAGTCTCAGGCGGTCACAAAATCCCGTCATCGGGAAACGACTTGGGGACGAGGAATTGGTTGAACCCATTTTTCTTAAATCCTTAATTTCCCAGCAACAGGCTGTTATTGGTATAAAAGGTCCCGGCCACACAGGCCGTCATCAGACAGGCAAAAGTAGCTGCAATCAATGCCTTGAGGGCTACCCCGGAGATGACAGCCGTTTGTTTCGGGGCCAGGGCGGAGATCCCCCCCACAAAGATGGCCATGGACGCCACATGGGCAAATCCGCACAGGGCATAGGCCGCCACCACCGCAGATCTTGGGTGGATAAGACGGTTCTGGGCCAAGGCCAGTGCCAAATCCTGGTATGAGGCCACTTCTGTCAGGATAATCCGCTCGCCGATGATCCGGGAAATAATGCCGGCATCTGGTAAAGGAATTCCAATGATCAGGGTAAAAGGATAAAATATATAGCCCAGAAGATGTTTTAAGGACCAGTCCATGCTGGTACCCATCCACTGGTTGGCCATGCCGGCGGCGCTGCCGAGAATCAGGTCAACCAATGCGACAAGACCCATCACAGCAATCAAAAGCGCCACAATGCTGAAAATCACCTTAAGTCCGGATGCAGAACCATTGATAATGGCTTCAAAAAGATTGGCATCCCGTTCATAATGGATATCCACCACCCTTCCAAGGGTTTGGGGGACACCGGTTTCAGGCAAGATCAGCTTTGACATCACCAGTGCCGCCGGTGCAGATAAAAAAGAAGCAGAGATCAGGTGGCCTGCAATGGAAGGGAACTGCGTCTGCAAGGTAAACACATACAATGCCAGGACATTGGATGCAACCGTTGCCATACCGGCCGTAAGAATGGTGCACAATTCGGATCGGGTCATTTTGTCAATATGGGGCTTGATGGTAAAGGCAGACTCAACGCCCACAAAGATGTTACTGGCCGCGCAAAGGGCTTCGGCACCGGAAATTCTCATTACCCGGGTAAACAGCCATGCAAACTGCCGAATAATAAAGGGCAGGACATTATAATAGTAGAGCACAGCCACCAGGGCAGAAAAAAAGACAATGGTGGGAAATGCCTGGAACGCCAGAATAAATCCCAACGACCCCTGAACACCGGGGGAAAGGGCCAGGGAGCCAAAGACAAATTGAGCGCCTGCGGAAGCTGTCCCCAGAACGGTTACCGCCAGGTCATTTATTGCCTGGAACAAGGTGACGCCGGCAGGAATCACAAAGATGAACAGGGCAAAAATCAATTGGAGTCCAAGGGCCCATCCCAGCAAATGCCAGTTCATCTTCCGGGTATTCTTGAAAACAAAGCGTGACAAAGCCCATGCAATGGCCAGCAATACAAAGATGCCGGCAAAACTGACCAGATTATAAATATCCACTCACGCCCCCTCTTTCCATGCCTATCTCTTCTCCCATGGTTTGGCCTAAACTCCGTTTAATTTAAAATTGTCCAAAGGGTCTGACAACCGCCTGGGTTTTCGCTTCATTTTCCAAAATGGCCCTGGCTGTCTGCGCCTCCTCCTTGGTTGCATAGATGCCGGTTCTCACAAGGTACCAGACAATTTGGTTGGGCCGTGTCAATTCAAGAAGTTTTGCCTCATACCCGGCTTTCTCAAGTTTTTTTTGCATATCCACAGCATTGTCCCGAACACGATAGGCACCCGTCTGAAGTTCATATTTTCCAACTAGCGCCGACACCCCAGGAGAAGATGTTTTTTCAATTTTATTCCCGACCCCAGCTGGAAGGCTGCGGGGATCGGGCATTTTTTTTTGTTCCACAACTGCCGCTTTCACCGGGACAGAATATTTAGGCAAATCTGCCATGGGCTTTGAATCAAGCTTAAGTGCGGCAAGCTGCTCTTTGGCATAGGCCTGATCAGGGTCAATCAAGATGGCTTTTTCATATGCCTGTTTGGCTTTTTCTGCCTGGTTCATCTTTGACAGCAGATCCCCTTTTAAACACAATGCCAGATAAAACTCAGGGGAGAGGGAAAGGGTTTTGGTAATATCCTTTAAGCTTTCATCATAATCTTTAAGCTCATACCGACAGATGGCCCGGTTGAAATAGGCAAAATGATTGTCCGGAGACTGGGAAATTTCCATATCGTAATTTTCAATGGCCCGGGGAAAATCCGCTTTATAGTACCATGCGACGCCCAGATTGCTGTACAAACCCTTTAAATTGGGCATAATCTGTTTTGTCCGCTCAAAATCCTTGATCGCCTGGTCGTATAAACTTAATTTCATATAGGCCACACCACGGTTTTTATAGGCATCTGGATTCCCTGGTGCCATATCAATCAGGGCCGTAAACGTATCAACGGCCTCCTGAAATTTATCCAGTTTTAAATAATTTACCCCGGTATCGAACAATTCTTTTTCCGATACGGCAACAGCAGGTGAAACCAAGCCCATGGCAATAACCATTACAAGGATAATATTTTTCAAGCAAACACTCCAAATTATGTATCAATCTAAGGGTAAGGACATTTTATAATCAATGGAATGGGTAAATACAATAAAAAAGATAAATAGCCCTTTGTTTAAGGGATATGGGCCATTTTTTCATTGGCCTGCTTCCAGTTTTCGGCCCCGGCGAAAAAAAGGTAGACAACCTTAATTGTTTTTGGTAAGGGTAGAATCGGATTGGTGTAGATCCGGTGCGGAAAGGAAAGGGCCCAAAAAACACATTTTTGAGTTCACCCAGGATCCCTGATTGGTTTTTTCCTCGGCATCAAAAAAAGTGTAGACAACCCATATCCAGTTTGTTATGGGTAGCATGGAACCTTTGCAGCCATTCATAAGGACAAGGTAACAATGCCTGAACCCAATGCATTAATGACAATTTGTTGCGGCCGCCCCATCACCCACCGGGAATTCATGGAAATCCGGGAAACCGTCAAATCCTTTGGAAATCTGAGCAGAAAGGAACTGACCCACACCATTTGTGAACATCTGGACTGGAGAACGGCTTCGGGCACCAATAAATGGGATGCATGCCTGAAAATGCTCAAGCAATTTGAGAACAAAGGCCTCCTAAGCCTTCCGGCCAAACAGATTCAATCCAGACCCAAACCATCGCCCATCGTTTTTTCCAGCAAAACAGCTCCGGGACCGGATATTATCGGCAGACTCAAAGAGATAGGACCGGTTGAACTAATCCAAGCAAGCACCCCAAATCAGGTCCGGGTGTGGAACGAATACATGGACCGGTATCATTACCTTGGTTACAACCAGCCGTTTGGATATACCATGAGATATACCATCCAAGCCCAAAAGCGCCCCCTGGGCTGCATTCTTTTTTCCGGAGCCGCCAAAGCCATTGGCATCCGGGACCAATGGATCGGGTGGGATGCAAATCAGAGGATTCTGAACCTGGCATGGGTGGTGAACAATACACGGTTTTTGATATTTCCCTGGGTAAAGGTCAAGTACCTGGCCAGCCATGTTCTTGGAAAAATCGGTCGGCAGATCGGCCAGGACTGGTACAAACAATGGGGTTTTTATCCAGCCCTCCTGGAAACATTTGTGGATCCGGCCTACTACCAGGGAACCTGTTATAAAGCTGCCAACTGGACATACCTGGGCATGACCACCGGGAAAGGCCTTGCCAGAAAACAAAAAACATACCACACAAGCCCCAAAAAAATATTTGTACGACCTTTGATCAAAAACTTCCGGAACATTTTGTACCGGAAAGACAAGAATCGTCACCACCGGGCACCGCCAACTGAGTTGCCGGTACCGGAATTCTGCAAGCAGACCCGGAATTAACACCCTGAAATAGTTTTTAAAGCTGTGCATAACCCATACGTCAAAAGGAGTCGACCCATGAAAAAACCCATTCAGTTTTTACTTGTATTTTTAGCATGCAGCCTGCCGATCCTGGTCGGGGCATCCCAAATCACCATTTTTGACAACCAAAAAATTAATTCTCCCAACACCTGGTACAACCACTCCGGAGAAGACCAGGAGGTTGAACCCGGTGCGGCATACAGCCAGGACTGGGATCTTGAAGGGATGTTTTTGGATGGCAAGCACCTGTCCATCGTGGGGGGGTGGGATTTTATCAATAAGACAGACGATATCGGATCCGGAGACATTTTCATCAGCACCCTGGGAAATGTCATTTATGGTGAAAGCACCCAACCCAATAATTTTCTCAACTATTACGGATACAATTTTGTGTTTGATGTAAACTGGGATGATTTTAATACTTCAACAAATGAAGGCACATACACCCTTTGGAAAATTGATAAAGACACCAAAATCACCCTGGGTACAGGGCTGAACACTTCCAATCCGGTGGCCTACCAGGCCAATGGTAACAATGGATTTTTAGTCGAAACAGGAACCTTCCGTTATGAATCAGGACTCAGCGATGCTGCCACCGGATTTTTAGGTGGTACCCATTATATGATATCTGGATTTGATCTATCCAATATCCTGGGTCCCGATGGGTCATTTACTGCACATTTTACCCAGGAATGCGGAAATGACAGCATCATGGGCCAGGTCCCGGAGCCGACCACCATGGTGTTGCTGGGTATGGGGCTTTTGGGAATCGGGGCTATTGGCAGAAAACTTCCCTTGTGATATACTGGACAAACACGAATTAATCCGAATAAAAATGAACTTTCCCATTAGGATGTGGCATTATATTTGCTTGATTAATTTGTGAAGTTCGGGTTTAAAAACAATTGACGAAATGATAGTCATGGGAGAAAAAATTGAAAAAAATTATGCTCATCATCTGGATTGCCATTACGGCCACCATCAACTCTGCCGGTGCAGCGGAATGGCAGTTTGATGATACCTATATCGGCGGTGGCTATGACGTCGCTGCATATGGCAGCAAGTATTATCAAAAAGACGGTGATGTCATATCCCAGAAAAAACGGATCAACAACTTTGATGTTGACGGCATGACCGTGTCAATCGATGACAATGGAAAGGTTCTGGTAACGATTCTAACGGACTACAACCAAACAAACGGGCTCGGGACGAGATACGGGGATCTTTTTATCAGCACCAACGGGTGGAACCCGGCCGGCACAAGTTCCGACGGGTACATGGGGGACACATACTCGGCCTTTGGCGAAGACTGGGAGTATGCATTTGATACCAATTCCCGTATGATTTACGACATAAGAGGCGTCCAGGCAAATAGCATCCTTCTTTCAGATGACATCCATGGCCCCGGAAACCCCCATTGGTTTCGCCATGACCAGGAAGTCCTGATTGATCCGAGTAAGGGCGCCATCTTTTCCGGCCTGGGCGTTTTCTCAAACCCTTCGGCGGCGATCCTTTATGCCTTTGACCTTTCCAGCCTGGGCATTGGCCTGAACGATGGATATGATCTTGGGTTCAGATGGAGCATGACCTGCGCCAATGATATCCTTGAAGTGGGCGGCATAACAAAGGCAGCAGTACCGGAACCCGCCACAATGATATTGCTGGGTCTCGGACTTATAGGGGCCAGCGCCGTGGGAAGAAGAAAGCAAGCCAAGGCCATAAAATGACATATTCTGTAATATTTTCCCGTTTTTTGTCAAAATCGGTAAGATAAGGGAGGTTCTAATGTTCAAAAATATATTTAAACAAGGATTTTTGGCGGGATTGTTTTTTATATCAATCCTGTTTTCAACCAATGCGGGTCTTGCAGACCCCATCTATATCGGGAACTCCCTTGATCTGATCAATGACACCAATTGGAACGGATCCCAAGCCCACAAAGACAAGGATGACAACGTGAACTGGTTGGTAGACACCTATAGCGGATATGAAACACTGCCGACCGGTCTGACCCTTTATGGAAAATGGGACAATGGTGAATGGCAGGCGTCAAACACCCCATTCACCGGCGATTTCTGGGGGAAGGAAGGCAACTGGATTGCACCTGACTCCTGGGAAGGGCCTTTGTACTACAGCCTAAAAGCGGGAAGCTTAAGCAGCGATGGCGGATTTGAGCTATGGTATGCCAATGGCGAAACTTCCGGCAACTGGGATACTTATGACCTGGGCGACCATAACCTTTCCCATATCAGTTTCTGGAGATCAACCAGCGAGCAACCAAACCCGGTGCCCGAGCCTTCAACCATGGCACTTCTGGGACTTGGCCTTCTGGGCATTGTCGGCATGGCAAAAAACAGATTTTTTCGTTAAGCCGGACCCTGAATCAAAACAAAACACCTGGTTTCGTAAGGAGCCAGGTGTTTTGTTTTGATAGCACGCCATCTGCCATGCCAAACAACCGCTTTGAATATATCCAGATTCCATACCCGTTTCAAATCAACAAAAGCCATTAAACACTTGACAAACCAAGAAAAAAATCATAAAAGAATCAATTTTACAAGTTAATTTTAATCTGGATTCAAGTTACTAAAATCACAACACTAATTTAGCAAATTCAGAAAATAGCAAAGCCTTTGGTATTATCTGTGTTCGGATATTGTCAAAGAGAATTTATTTTTATTCATAAGGATGATTAAAAAATGATCAGAGATCTAGCAAGGGTAAGAAACATTGGAATCAGTGCCCATATTGATTCCGGGAAAACCACGCTTACTGAGAGAATTTTGTTTTATACCGACAAGATTCATAAAATCAATGAAGTCAGAGGTAAAGACGGTGTAGGTGCGGTCATGGATTCAATGGAACTTGAAAGGGAAAGAGGCATCACCATCGCTTCTGCCGCAACCCATTGTGAATGGAACAAGCATGCCATCAACATCATCGATACACCCGGACATGTGGATTTTACAGTTGAAGTGGAACGGTCTTTGCGGGTATTGGATGGTGTTATCCTTGTCCTCTGCTCTGTATCCGGCGTCCAGTCGCAGTCCATCACCGTGGACCAGCAGATGAAACGCTATGAAGTTCCGTGCATTGCCTTTGTCAACAAATGTGACCGGTCTGGTGCCAATCCCATAAAGGTGTGCTCCCAGTTGAAAAACAAGCTGGGACATAATTCTGTAATGATGCAGCTGCCCATAGGACTTGAAGACAGACATGAGGGCGTTATCGACCTGGTCACCCTGAAAGCCTATTATTTTGAAGGCGAGAATGGGGAAAAAATGGTTGAAAAAGAGATTCCGGAAAATCTTTTGGAAGCTGCCAAGACAGCAAGGGAAGAGATGTTGGACGAAGTCTCTCTTTTTTCTGAAGAATTGACCGATGCACTTCTCGAAGAGGCTGAAATCACTCCGGAAATGATCATGCCGGCCGTGAGAACCGGTACCATTTCAAGGAAGATGACCCCTGTATTCCTGGGATCTGCCTATAAAAACAAGGCGGTCCAGCCACTGCTCAATGCGGTTCTCAACTATCTTCCTTCCCCCCTGGATATTGAAAACGTTGCCATTGATCTGGACAACAATGAAGAAAGCGTTGTTCTGGAAAGCAGTTTTGACAAACCCACCGTGGCCCTTGCCTTTAAGCTAGAAGACGGTCAATACGGCCAGCTCACCTATATCCGGGTTTACCAGGGATGTATCAATAAGGGAGACACTCTTGTCAACTCAAGGGACGGCAGAAAAATCAAAGCCGGTCGTCTGATCCGCATGCACTCCTCGCAGATGGAAGAGGTGGACGCAATTCCGGCCGGCCATATCGGTGCCATGTTTGGAATCGATTGTGCCTCAGGTGATACATTTGTGTCTCCGGAAGTCAATTATTCTCTGATCGCCATGCACATCATGGAACCGGTTATCTCCCTTTCCATCGTGCCAAAGGACAACAAAGCCCAGATCAATATGTCCAAGGCCCTGAACCGGTTCACCAAAGAAGACCCCACTTTTAAAACCTATGTGGACCGGGAAACGGGTGACACCATAATCCAGGGCATGGGCGAACTCCATCTGGAAGTTTATGTGGAAAGAATGAAAAGAGAGTACCAGGCAGAGGTTACCACTGGAAAACCGAGGGTTGCCTACAGGGAAACCATTACCCGAAAGGCGTTGTTCAATTACACCCATAAAAAACAGACCGGTGGTGCCGGACAATTCGGCCGTGTGGTCGGATTCATGGAACCCTGTGAAGAAGAATTTGAATTTGTCAATAAGGTCACCGGCGGTAAAATCCCCACCCAATATATTCCGGCCTGTGAAAAAGGATTTCTCGCCTGCATGGCAAAAGGACCCAACCTTGAATTTCCGGTCACCGGTGTCAAGGTAACCCTTGAAGACGGCGCCTACCATGCGGTCGATTCCTCGGAGATGGCCTTCCAGGCCGCTGCCAGAGGCGGTTTTCTTGAAGGATATGCCAAGGCAAAACCGGTGGTTATGGAGCCCATCATGAAAGTGGTCATTGAAACCCCCAATGAATTCCAGGGGGCCTGCATGGGACTGATCAACCAGAGAAGGGGCATTATCCAGGGCTCCCAGGAAGAAGGCGTGATGTCTGTGGTCGAATCCCAGGTCCCTTTGTCAGAAATGTTTGGATTTTCAACCATTCTGAGGTCCGGCACCCAGGGGAAGGCACAGTTTACCATGGAGTTTTCTTCCTATAAACAGGTCCCCCAGTCCGTGGCTGAGGACATTGCCAAAAAGAAAGCAGAAGAAAAAGCTGCTAAGAATAAATAACACCCCCTATTTTAAAGAGAGGACTTATGCTTAAAAAAGATCTCATTCTCAAAAGCCCGGTCGAAAAAGCCATTGGCGTTGAAAATATAACAAAAGGCCAACTCGGTGCTGTCCTGTCCCGGGCAGGTGTTGGAAAAACAAGCTTCCTTGTTCAGATCGCATTGACACAATTGCTGGCTGACCAGAAAATACTTCATGTCAGCCTGGATGATCCCATGGATAAGATCAACCGGAGATATGATGAAGCCTATCCCACTCTGGTGGACAATCTCGGATATGTGGATCCCCAAAACGCGGTCCG
>JAHIVS010000580.1 GCA_018816605.1 Pseudomonadota bacterium | reverse complement strand
GGAATAAAAACCGGAATGACCAGGGGGAATGCCATACCCCTGCCTAAAATTTTTGGTGATTCACGATGGCAAGGGCATTTCTGGCGGAATCCTGTTCAGCTGCCTTTTTGGTCTTCCCTATACCGGTTACCGTGATATCATCCAACTCCAGGCTGATCTTAAAGGTCTTGTCATGGTCCGGTCCAAACTCTTTTACAATCGTATATTGGGGGGTTGTGGCAAAGGTTTCCTGGGCATATTCCTGGAGAGAACTTTTATAATCCCGGGTATGAAAATCGGACAATGCCTGCTGGATGGCATCTTTAAAAATTGCCTGCACTATTTGGTGGGTTTTATCAAAGCCTGCGTCCAGATAGGCGGCTGCAATCAGTGCTTCAAAGGCATCGGAGAGGATGGAATTCTTGTCCCCTCCCCCGGAAAGAAACTCCCCCCTCCCCAGTCGGATAAACCGGCCCAGATCAATGCTCCGGGCCATTTTCGCCAGTGCCGGTTCACTCACAAGATTTGATCGGAGCTTTGACAATTCCCCTTCTTTTTTCGACGGACTTTGGGTCATCAGGATATGACCGACACAAAGGCCCAGAACCGCGTCCCCCAGAAACTCCAGTCGTTCATTGTCTGCATTGCAGCTTTCCTGGTTCTCATTCAAATAGGACCTGTGGCACAAGGCATTGCCCAGGAGGGACCGATCTTTAAACCCATAGCCGATATTGCGTTCAAGAATATCCAGACTGAGGGTGGATCTGAGGGTGGAAAGCCTTTCCGTAAGGGCCTTGAAAACACCATACCCCACATGAAGGTTGTCCTTGCCGCGCCCCAGGGCCACGCCCTGGTTAAAAGCCCCATGGAAATCCGACCCCCCGGTTGAAAGAAGACCCTTGTCCCTGGCAAGGGATAAAAGATAGTCTGTTTTGACAGGGTCGTGGTCTGTGTAATAAACCTCAATGCCCTGGAGCCCGAATTCCATCAGCCTGTCAATAAAGGCCTCAAGCCCCCGAGACTGGTTAAAGGCCAGCAGGCCCGGATGTGCCAGGACCGGCAGGCCCCCGGCATCCAGAATAATGTTGATCGCATCTTCACAGGACACCTTGAATTTTTCCACATAGGCCGGCTTATCCTTGCCAAGATATTTATCAAAGGCCTCCCCAAAGCTCTGGACATACCCTTTTTCCTTCATCAGCTCCGCAATGTGGGGCCGGCCTATCTGTTCGGCACCGAACCGCGCTGCCACCTCTTCCAGACGGATATCAAGCCCCAGGCGGTTTAGACGTTCAATAATTCTGGGATTCCGTTCGTCCCTTGCCCTGACAGCCTGTTCCAGAACCTGATTCAGCCGCGGGTCATAGACGGAAAATCCATACCCCAGCAAATGAACACTGCCGATATGCTTGAAGGCCTCGGGCGGTTCACAGGAAATCTCAACTCCGGTAATGAATTCCAGGGGCTGAGCAGGAATACTAGTTAATATTTCTTTAATTCCGGCAATGGAATCATGATCGGTGATGGAGATCGCCTTGACGTCTTCTTTCCGGGCCAGCGCCAATATCTCTTCCGGGGAACAAGACCCGTCCGAAGCCGTTGAATGTATGTGAAGGTCAATCACGGGATTAAAAGCACCTGTTAGAGTCCAAGCGCTTTCTCCAGATCCTCTTCACGGGTTTTACAATCGATGCACTGGGTGGTAACCGGCCTTGCTTTGAGCCGTTCGATGGAGATCTCCTCCTCACATGAATCACATCGGCCAAAGGTGCCGTTTTCGATCCGGACCAACGTTTTTTTAATCTTTTTGATTAATTTATGTTCCCGGTCACGAATACGAAGTTCAAAACTTCTCTCCGCCTCGTGGGAGGCCCTGTCCGTCGGATCGGCAAAATTTTCCTTGGGCTGGGTCATTCCGGTTACGGTTGTATCAGCATGGGTAGCCAGTTCAGCCAGCCGTTCTGTCAAAAAATTTTTAAAATAATCAAGATCTTCCTGTTTCATGGCAGTTGTCCTCTGTTTAAGTATCCTTCTAAGAACATCAAAATCAAATATTATACCAGTTCGTTTTATAAAGTAAAGTAATTAATACACAGGTTTCCATGGCCCAGGCCGGGAAATGGAGGCCCCTGCTTTCCCTAGGCCCCGGCCGACGCCCCGGGGAAAGTAACTTGATTTGGCATTCTCCAGGTGCTATTGTGGGAGGGGTTGTTCCTGGCCCATGGGGCGGGCCCCGATTGTCTGATGTATGCGCCCCCCCAAAGGCCGTGACACAAGGAGGTGGTTTTGGCACGATTTTTAAAAAAGCGAGATGCCAGCAAAGGTCAAAGTCCCGGATCCCTGATTTTCATCGGAACCCAAAAGACCGATGCGGTGAGTGTGCGGGTGATTGATTATGATGCGATGCGTCTGACCGACAAAGAATTGTCCGATATCAAAGACGGGTCCCATTTCAGAGATACAAATACCGTCACCTGGATCAATATCAATGGGCTGCATGACACACAAAAAATACAGGCGGTGGGTCAGGCCTTTGACCTGCACCCCCTTGTCATGGAAGACATCCTGAACACGGGACAAAGACCCAAGCTGGAGGAATTTGATGCCTGCGTTTACATTGTTCTGAAAATGATCCGCCTTGATGAAAAAACCAATATGATCCACAACGAACAATTGAGTATCGTTCTGGGAGATAAATTTTTACTGACCTTTCAGGAAAAACCCGGGGATG
>JAHIVS010000579.1 GCA_018816605.1 Pseudomonadota bacterium | reverse complement strand
CTCCATTCTGCCGATTTCCACATTGACCTTGTTTCCCTTGTCAAGAATACTTTCCAGGGCTTCTTCGGATGCGGTAAAGTCCATCTGCTGATTGACATATTCGTTCTCGGACGACTCGAATTCCGACCGGGATATGATCCCCTTTTCAAAAAGAACCCGGCTTTCCTCCAATTTCCGTTTTGATGTGTCCAGACTGTTTCTGGCCTTGGTCAGCGACCGTTTTGCATCCGATACCTCCGGACTTTTTTCCCAGGCTGTCAGCTCCTTTACCCGAAGATCCGCCTTGATATGGACGGCCTTTGCCTCTCTGAGTTCCACCTCCAGCTTGGCCGTGTCCATTTTGATCAGGGCAGCCCCTTTTTCCACCTTCTGGTCGTAGACAAAGTATTTTTCCCTGACCTTGCCGTCAAAGGGAGCCGTGACGTTGACCTCCTCAAAAGGGGCAACAGACCCTGAAAGCGAAATGGATGAACTCAGGGGCCGGACCATGACCGCCACCTGATCCATGCCCTGCATCGCCCCGGAACCGGCCAGACGTTCTTGGGAAAACAGGGTGGTCGACAGATCCCCACGGAACCAGAGCCAGCCGCAGGTTCCGGCCAGGCCCAGAATCACGGCAACCAGGATAAAGAAACGGACCCCCTTCATTTTTTTCAAGGCCGTCTCCAGGTTTTTATTGGTCTCCTCCACCTGGAGAAAGGCCTCGGTAATCTGTCGGGTCAGGTCTTTTTCCTTTTCCCGGCTTTGGGTGATGTCGGTGATGTCGTTGAGCACGACCACGATCCCGTCCTCGGGTGCGCTGTTCTCATCCATGGCTTTCAGATAGGAGGTGGCCATGGAAACCACCCGGGTTCCGCCGTCCTGCCGCTTAAACCCAACCGTACTGGTCAGCCCCACGGCCGATTCATAAACCGCATCCAGAATGGTCTGGCTGAATTCGTCGTTTCCTTCCATCTCCATCATGAAAATCTGGCCAAAGGGTTTGTCCAGAACGGTGTCGGGAGCCATCCCCAGAATCCGGGCCGCTGCCGCGTTAAAGAGGGTGATCCGTCCCTTTTTATCCAGGGCCATGACCCCTTCATCCATGCTTTCAACGATCTGCTGGTAAAAGGCTATTTTCCCGGCCATTTGTCATACTCCTTGTTGTAATCGATCTGCCAGGTTTCCAGGGTGGTGGCCAGGATGGTATCCAGAGCGCTCAGGGCGTTCAGGTAAGCCACTTTGGCATCTACTTCATCCTCCTGACTTGTTACGAGATCATTCTGGAAAGAGACCAGCTGGAAATTGGTGGTCCGGCCGACTTTAAGCTTCTCCATTTCAACGGCCAGTTTTTTCTGGGCCAGCTGCCTGGACCGCGCCGCCATTCCCACCTGTTTGAGACTTGTTTCCACCTCCCGGATTGCATCCTGGACTTCCAGGATGATGTTTTGTTTGGTCTCCTCAAGGTTGAGGCGGGTCTTTTTCTGTTCGGTTTGAGCCGAGAGCAGGGTCTGTTCCCGGGTGAGATCCCCATAGATGGGAATGCTCAGGTTCAACCCCACCTTCCACTTATAGGCATTTGAATCTGCTGAATTGCGCTGATCGTTGTCTGTGGCAGATACGCCGGAGGTAAGGCCGAGGTCCCATTTCATATTGTCCTGGGCCAGCACCAGGCTGATCTGGGCCCGGTCAAGGTCCATGTTGGCATTCAGGTAGTCGGCCCGGTTTTTAAAAGCTGTTTTAAGACAGGTGTCAAAATCCGGGTGAACCGGAGACAGATCGGTCTCCTCTATGGGCGTGATCCGGGTCTCCCTGGGCAGGTCCAGAACCCTGAGCAGATTCAGGCGGGCGTTGTCCAGGTCGTTGAGGGCCGTCTCATGGGAAAACTCCTGGTTGGCCACATCTGATTCGCTCTGGATGATCTCATTGGGCGGCATTCTGCCCATGTCAATCAGCACCCGGTTCATTGCAAGGTTGGCCCTGGATCTTTCAAGCGAGGCTCTGATGATGTCCATGCGGCGGCTTTTCTGGGCATAGGACCTGAAAGCGCTGATGGTTGCATTCACCGTTGAGATGATGGTGTCCCTGTGACTCAGGATATTGGATTGCTCGGCCAGTTCCGCCAGGGTTACCGAGGCGGTGGTCACATCAATTCCTGCCCCCTTGAGCAGGGGATGGGTAAAGTCAATTGCCCAGGTGTTGGTGGATGCCCGGTCCTCGGCCGAGGTGTCGGTGTCCGACAGGCTGTCATTCCGGCTCCATGAAAAGGTAAAGGTACCGCCTGTCTCAATCTTTTTTGTCCCGGTCAGTGCCGAAGAAAGGTCAAGGTTCCGAGCCGTTGAAGTTGTCTCTCCCTTGGTCTGGGTTTCACTCCCTGTATATCCTGCGGTGGTGGCAAGCTCCACATCCGGATTGAATTTATCTCTGGCCACCTCCAGGTTGAACTTCTGCACCACCCGGTCCAGAAAGGCGCTTTTGACGGTTCGGTTTGAACGAAGGGCCACATTAACGGCCTCGGCCAGATTCATTTCCATTGCCGGGCTGTCCGGAACGGATACGGGGCCTGCGTTCAGGGGCAGGCCCCAGAACAAAAGGGCTATTCCGGCTGTGCAGGCCAGTTTGAATGTATGAGAGATAAAACCCGGCATATCAACTATTTAATTTCCCCGGCGTGCATGATTCTCTGCAGCAAAAACCCACCGATTTTGTGTTTGGGTCCTGCCTGAACACCCGGCCCTTTCTTTGAACCGTTCATTTCGAATACACACCCGGGCCTGACCTGTCAAGGTCTTTTGTCCTTTAAAAATTCAGGTCATCTTCATATTTCTCTTTCTTTTGATCCCCGGTCGCTTAACACATACCATATAGTTTACCTGCCCAGGCCACCATACCCGCTTGCTCCAAAAACCCATGTTCTAAACCCTAAATACTAGGGCATCACCCATTTCATCTGGAACTCTATCTCCTCATTCTTCCCTTCCCTTTCATGCTCGATATTAAAAACAGCATCTGAAGGAACACAGATTCTTTCCCCTGAAATCTGTATCCTGAATCTTTTGTTCTGCTCAATAGAATCTGCAAGTCTTCTTAATTTGGCCACAAACTCTTTTGGGGAATAGGTTTTTTCCAGATCCCTTTCCGGCTTAACGTTTCTTTTT
>JAHIVS010000071.1 GCA_018816605.1 Pseudomonadota bacterium | reverse complement strand
TTCCATCCCCTCCATGAATAATCCGACACCATGATCCGAATAAGGGCCTCTCCGTCATTCATCCCGTATTTACGGGATTCAACCGGGATAACAAACGACTCCTGGGCAACCCTATCACCCGAAAAAAAAGGCAACACGAATGGAGGGGGGTATTCTTTTTCCAACAGCTTCTTCTCATTGCCCTGCTGAACAATGGAAATCATTATTTTTCTAAGACCGGTACCGTCGTCACCGACATTCAGAGACATTTCATATGCTTTTTTAAGATATAGGGATGGCAACACCACTTCCACTGCGGGCTTTGTACCTTCGTATTTATAAAAAAGGACACATATAAGGGGTATCAGGATTGCCAGAAAAACCAGGATCACTACAACTTTCTTCATCAAATATACCTATTTTATCAAGAGGTTATGTTTTACACAAACAAAATGGTGATAAAATACCAGCAATGGTCCAACTTATCAAGGAATTTTACATTCTTGACTTTTAGGGTCTCAAAATATAATTTGGCCCAAACACTTCAATTTAAGGATCAACGGATGAACACATCTCGGATGGACAACTTTTTTTTAAATTTAATCGACACCCCCTCCCCTGTTTTTTTTCTCATTGCAGGTCCCTGTGTGATTGAGAACTATGAAACCAGCTTTTCCATTGCCCGGCGTTTAAAAAAAATTACAGAAAAACTTGAGATACCCTTTATATTTAAAGCCTCGTTTGACAAGGCAAACAGGACATCCATCGATTCTTTCAGGGGTCCTGGATTTGAGGAGGGCCTGGAAATCCTCAATGAAATCAAAAACAAGCTCAAGATTCCTGTGATCTCGGATATCCATTTGCCCGATCAGGCCCAAAAGGCGGGGCAGATACTTGACATCATTCAAATACCGGCGTTTCTGTGCCGCCAGACCGACCTGATTCTTGCCGCCTGTGCCACGGGCAAGCCGGTAAACATAAAAAAAGGACAATTTCTCTCTCCCTTTGAATGCAAAAATATCATTGCCAAAGCAAACGCTTCGGGCAATCGGAATATCAGCATTACCGAAAGGGGCTCAAGTTTCGGGTATAACAACCTTGTGGTGGATTTCAGATCCATCCACATCTTAAATGAAATGGGGATTCCGGTCATCTTTGACGCCACCCACTCTGTCCAGCTGCCGGGGGGGGCCTCTGACTCATCGGCCGGAGAAAGCAAATTTGTTCCCACCCTTTCAAAGGCAGCCATTGCAGCCGGAACCCATGGGCTGTTCATTGAAACCCATCCGAACCCGGAACAAGCCCTGTGTGACGGCCCCAATTCCATGCCCCTTGACGGCATGGAAGCGCTGCTGACCACCCTGCTTGCAATCAAAAAGGTATCCGGATAATTCACATGGAAAAACAACCAGACCCAGAAAGACCGGATCCCAAAAAACTTAGGCCGATCAAGCTGCTCCTTCTGGATGTGGACGGGGTTCTGACCGACGGCCAGATTACCTATACCGATACCGGAGAACAGATCAAAAGCTTTGATTCAAAGGACGGCCTTGGCCTGCGTCTGATCATGGACAACGGTATCCGTGTCGGCATTGTGACGGGCCGTAAATCAAACGCTTTGGCCCACCGCTGCCGGAATCTTGGTATTGATCTTGTCTTTGACGGCACCAAAGACAAAGCAGGGGCTTTGGCCAAAATCATTGAACAAACCGGAATTTGCGCCCAAGATATTGCCTTTGTCGGAGACGATCTGATCGATCTTCCGGCCATGATCCGGGTTGGCGTTTCTTTTACCGTTCCCGATGCCCCCAGGGAAGTAAAAGACCGGGCCGGCTTTGTCACATCCGCCAGGGGCGGCCACGGGGCTGTGCGGGAAATCTGTGAGGCCATTCTCAAATCCCAGGGGCTCTGGGATCAACTTTTAAACCAGTATTTGTCATGAACAAGACCGGCAAAAAAAAATTTATCTATCCTTTGCTGGGCTTGCTGCTCTTAATCTTTGGGGGGCTTGGAATTTTTTTTTACGTGGACTCGCTTTTAAACACCCCGATTACCATAAAAGATATCAATGTGGATTCACAGGCAGCTTTAAAACTGAATATGCTCCAACAGATTTTTAAAAAAAACGGGGTTACGGAGCTGGAGCTTAAAGCCTCCTCTGCCACTTTGCTGAAAAAAGAAAACAAAGCGGTTCTCAAGGATGTGAATGTTGTTTTTTATACCCAGAAAAAAACAAAGATCTATCTGACATCAGACGATGGCATTCTGGACACCATGACCCGTAATATCACTTTTTCCAATAACGTCATTGTTCGTCATCAAACTTATACCTTCAGAACTGAGACGTTGCATTATGAGGAAAAAGCACATATAATACGATCCGACACACATGTCACGCTTGAGGATGGGGAATCTTTTGTTGAAGGGGATTCCATGGTGACTGAGTTGAATCTGAACAAAACCATTTTACAAGGACATGTTAAAGGAAAATTCAGTGAAAATTTTAACATCCCATAATCCTGCGCCTGTGCTAATTGCAATCCTTGCTGCTGTATTGATAATTTTCAATCCCCAGACCTCGTTTGCCCAGACCCCAAAAAATAAAACAGCCGTTAAAACACCGGTAGACAAGAAAGCCGCAGATAGCAAAGCCATGGATAAAACCCTGCATGTCATCTCGGATCAAATGATTGCACAAAAGGATGCCTCCATGGTCGAATTTATCGGCAATGTCAAGGCAACCCGGGAAGACGCCGTTATCCTGGCCGATTCCATAAAGGTTTTTGTCCATTCTGCCGGAACCCTGAAACAAGAAAAAAATGGTTTACAAAAAATCATTGCCACGGGCAATGTGGAATATACGGCCGGTGAAAGAAAAGCCTTTGCAGACAAAGCCGTGTATACCACAGAAGATGAGATCCTTGTCCTGACCGGTAAGGCTCCCAGGCTTGTGACAGGAAAAAGCCATGTTACCGGGAAAAAAATAACCTTGTTCAGAAATGAGGACAGGGCCATGGTTGAAAGTGACGGTAAAACAAGGGTCCAGGCTATTTTTAATCCCGAAGACCAGAATACGGAAGAAGATCAAAAGAAAGAATCTGAAAAACAAGCTGAAAAATCGGACCAGAAAAAGGGTGTTGATCAATAAATGTCAGAGCTGGTACTAAAAAATTTAGTCAAATCCTACAATGGGAAAAAAATTGTGGACAAGGTGGACCTGACGGTCAGCCAGGGAAAAGTTACAGGACTTCTGGGCCCCAATGGTGCGGGAAAAACAACCACTTTTTACATGACCGTGGGAATGATCCGGCCGGACCAGGGAAGCGTTTATATAGACGAGGAAGACATTACGGCCCACCCCATGTATATCCGGGCCAGAAAGGGTCTGGGATATCTGCCCCAGGAATCCTCCATTTTTAAAAAACTGACGGTCAGGCAAAATATAACCGCCATCCTTGAAGTATTGCCCAGGAACGGGACGGACATTGAAAAAACAGCCATGAACCTCATGAAGGAACTGGGGATTGACCACCTTGCCCATCAGAAAGCCGCCTCTCTGTCGGGCGGGGAACGACGGCGCCTTGAAATATCACGGGTGCTTGCCACAGGTCCCAAGTTCATACTTCTTGACGAGCCCTTTGCCGGGATTGACCCCTTGGCAGTGATTGATATTCAGCAGATCATTTCCCAGCTGACCGGCAAGGGAATCGGTGTTTTAATTTCCGACCACAATGTAAGGGAAACCCTGGGAGTATGTGACCATGCCTATATTATGAGCCAGGGTGTTGTAATTGAATCAGGGCCTCCTGAACGGATCATTTCAAGCAAAATAGCCAAAAAAATATATCTGGGAGATAATTTTAAACTTTAATATGGAACTTGGACTACAACAAAACCTATCCTTGACCCAGCAGCTGGTGATGACACCCCAGCTCCAGCAGGCCATCAAGCTGCTTCAATTGTCCAGGCTCGAACTGGCCGAGACCATTGCCCTGGAGATGGAGCAAAACCCGGCCCTTGAAGAAGTGTTGAATGAGGACTTAACGGATAAGACGATCACTGCCCTGGAAAGCGACACCATTGCACCGGAAAAAGAATCTCCGGTCAAGGAAGTCACCATAGAAGAAAAAGTTCCTTCTGATACTGACTGGGAAAACTATATCAATGAGTACAATTCAACCGGGCGGATATATACGGAATCTGAGAATACCGAAGCCCCCAATTTTGAAGCCTTTACATCCGAGAAGAAAACCCTGGAAGATCATCTGAAATGGCAATTGATGCTTTCCGGACTGAACGACGAAGAAGAGCGCCTGGGCCATGTGATTATCGGCAACCTGAACAGGGACGGATACCTTTGTTCGGATGTAGATGAAATCGCCCTGGCTGCCGAAGTGGAGGCGGTGATGGTGGAAAAGGTTCTGGCCGTTCTCCAGACCTTTGACCCCCCGGGGGTATGTGCAAGGGATCTTTGTGAAACCCTTCTGATTCAGGTGAAGATGCTGGGGATTGATAACCCTGTCATTACGGAAATCATCACCCATCACCTGAAAAATCTTGAAAACAGGAATAGTAAAAAAATTGCAAAGGCCCTTCGGATTTCCATTGAAGATGTCCGGGCTGCCGTTCGAATCATACAATTTCTGGAACCCAAGCCGGGACGCAAATTCACAACCGATGAACCTGCCTATATCATTCCGGATATCTATGTCTATAAAGAAACCGATGGCTTTAAAATCGTAATGAATGATGATGGCCTGCCCAAGTTGAGGATCAGCCGGTTTTATCGCACCGCCATTGCAGACGGAAAAAAAATATCCAAAGAGACCAAGACCTATTTAAACGAAAAAATGCAGTCTGCATCCTGGCTGATCAAAAGTATTCACCAGCGTCAGAAAACCATTTACCTTGTCATGGAAAGCATCATCAAATTCCAGCGGGAGTTTTTCGAAAAAGGGATTGCCTATCTTCGCCCCCTTATTTTAAAGGATATTGCAGAAGATATTGAAATGCATGAGTCAACCATAAGCCGGGTGACCACCAATAAGTACGCCTATACCCCCCAGGGATTGTTTGAGCTGAAATACTTCTTTAACAGCTCAATCGGCCGCACCGGCGGAGAATCCATGGCATCGGCCAGCGTTCAGGATAAAATCCGCCTCTTGATTGAAAACGAAGACGCCAATGATCCGCTTAGCGATGACCGGATTGCAAGTATTCTCCAAAAATCCGATATTGAAATTGCCAGAAGAACCGTCGCAAAATACAGGAAGGTTCTCAATATTCTGCCTTCCAACAAACGGAAACAACTTTAGGGAGGTTTTTTATGCAAACAACCATTACGTTTAAAAAAATGGACTCCTCTGATGCGTTAAAATCCTATGTTCAAAAAAAACTGGACAAGTTCGATAAAATGCTGGACAGTCCGGCAGAGGCCCATGTGGTAGTGTCTGTTCAGAAAATCAGACATATTGTTGAGCTAACCCTCACCTGCGACCGACTCAACATCCATGCCAAGGAAGAATCCGAAAGCATGTATGCCTCCATTGACATCCTCATGGACAAGGTAAAGGCCCAGATTAAAAAGCACAAAGAAAAAATCAAGCGCCACATGTCCGGAAACAAACAGAGCCTTAAAAGTGATACCCTTGAGTTTACTGCAGACCAGATACCCCAACAGCCAGACACCCGGGTTGCCGGTGAGATCAACATTGAAACCGTTAACTCCAAACCAATGGACGTGGATGATGCCGTGATTGAACTCAATTCAGGAAACCTGTCATTTTTTGTATTCAATAATGCAAGGACCGAGCAATTAAACGTCCTTTACAAACAGAACAATGGTAAACTGGGCCTCATCCAGCCCAGGGGATAATAAATTCAATGAAACTCAGTGAGATTCTCAGTAAAGATTCGATCAATGCCAACCTTGAATCAACCAATAAGAACGGTGTTCTCAAAGAATTGGCACACACCATATCAAAGGCCACCAATGCCCTGCCCGACGAAATTGCATCCGTTCTCATGGAAAGGGAAAGCCTGGGCAGCACAGGAATTGGGGGCGGCATTGCCATACCCCACGGAAAGCTGGCATCTGTGGAATCTGTCACGGTTGGATTTGGACTGAGCCGGGCAGGCGTCGAGTATGATTCTCTGGACAATCGGTTGGTTCATATTTTCTTCCTGTTGCTGACACCGGAGAACAGCACCGGTGGGCATTTAAAAGTTTTGGCCCAGATTTCAAAGCTCCTGAAAATGAAACCGTTCAAAGAGGGACTGCGGACAGCTGGGTCTGTGGATGAAATTTATAGTATTATCATGGAACAGGATGAAGCGTTTTAAATGACAAAACAAAAGGTCTATATCATAACCGGCCTTTCCGGATCAGGGAAAAGTACGGCTATTCAGGCATTTGAAGATGCTTCCTTTTATTGCGTGGACAATATGCCCATGGAGCTGCTTCCCAAATTTCTGGAGCTCCCGTTTCGAGAAACGCCCGACCTGAAGGGGGCGGCTTTTGTAATGGACATGCGGTCCAAAAATTTTATTCAAAGCTATGCATCCGGCATATCTTCCATGGAAACTTTGGGTATTTCTCCCAAGATTATTTTTCTGGATGCCGATGTGGATACACTTTTGAAGCGATACAGCCAGACCAGAAGACACCATCCCATTGCCCATGAAAAAAGCCTTCTGGAAAGTATAAAGTCAGAAAAAAAAATAATGCAGTCCATCAAACAGCTGGCGCACCATGTCATTGATACCAGCACCTTCAACGTCCATAAACTCAAGTCCGTTATTCTGGATCTGATTGCCGACGGCAAAGAGGCTGCAAATCTGATGAAACTGAACATTCTTTCCTTTGGGTATAAATACGGCATTCCCAATGATGCCGATCTGGTCATGGACCTAAGATTTCTTGCCAACCCCTATTTTGTACCGGAATTAAAAAATCTGGACGGAGAGTCAGCCGCCATAAAAGATTTTGTTCTGAAAAATCCTGAAACCCTGGCATTCCTTGATAAATACACCGCCCTTCTTGACTATTTGATTCCCTTGTATAAACAGGAGAACAAAGCATATTTAACCATTGCCTTCGGATGCACCGGAGGCAGACACAGAAGCGTCGCCATTGCGCGCAGTATTTTTGAACATCTTAACAAAAAAGGGCTCACCCCTGGCATTATCCACAGGGATATCGACAGGGATGTAAAAGAAATATGACAGGTATATTAGTTGTTACCCATGCCAATTTAGCCGGCAGTTTGATTGAAACCCTTGAACTTATCCTTGGAAAAGAGCAGGAAACTCTGCTGCCCATCTCCATTGACATAAAAGAGGACCCGGATAATCTGAGAAAAAAAATCAAACAGGCCATTTCCAAGGTAAATTCAGGCAAAGGGGTTCTTATTTTCACAGATATGTTTGGCGGAACGCCTTCCAATCTTGCCTATTCTTTTCTTGAAGAAGGCAAAATAGAGGTTATTTCCGGTGTCAATTTACCGATCCTGCTCAAGGCGGTTACCTCCCGGAAAAAAATGGACATGGAAACACTCACCGCATCCCTTGTTGAACATGGAAAAAGAAGTATCTCCCTTGCCAGCGGAATCCTCAAAGGTTCAAAACGCTCATAATTTTCAAATCGTAAATAAAAGGAGAAGAAAATGACGATTAAAATTGGTATAAATGGATTTGGCAGAATCGGACGAATTGTTTTCAGGGCTGCCCAAGATACGCCGGGAGTTGAAGTTACTGCCATCAATGACCTTACCGATACAAAAACAACCGCCCATCTCCTGAAATATGACTCGGTCCATGGCGGTTTTAACAAAACGGTTACGGCAAAAGAGGGCGCCATTTCAGTGGATGGACGCGAAATCAAGGTAACGGCCTTTAAGGACCCGGCACAAATACCATGGCAGGATGCCGATGTGGATGTGGTCTGCGAATGCACCGGTTTTTTCAAAGACAGGGAGAGTGCATCCAAACACCTGGAGGGGGGGGCTAAAAAAGTATTGATATCCGCCCCGGCCACAAATCCGGATATCACCATTGTCATGGGAGTCAATCACGAGGACTATGATCCTTCCGGTCACCATATTATTTCCAATGCATCCTGCACCACCAATTGCCTGGCACCGGTTGCCAAGGTATTGCTTGAAAATTTCGGGATTGTCTCGGGCATGATGACCACCATCCATTCCTATACCGGAGACCAGCGAATTCTGGATTTCCCCCACAAGGATTTGCGAAGATCACGGGCAGCCTGTCTTTCCATGATTCCGACCACCACAGGGGCGGCAAAAGCGGTGGCCCTGGTTCTACCGCAGCTGAAAGGAAAACTGAACGGCATGTCGGTTCGGGTGCCCACCCCCAATGTTTCCCTGGTTGACCT
>JAHIVS010000578.1 GCA_018816605.1 Pseudomonadota bacterium | reverse complement strand
CCTGTGGCAGTTGTCCGATGGTCCAGTTCATCTCAGAAAAGGATTTTTCCGCTTTTCATTGCCTATACTGGTTTCAGGGCCGTGGCCGGTATACACAATCGTGTCGTCCGGCAAACCGAACAATCGGCTTTTGATACTTTTAATCAGGGTGTCAAAGTCTCCGCCGGGAAGGTCTGTTCTGCCAATGGAGCCTGCAAACAAAGTATCCCCGGCAAAAAGATGGCCCTTGGTATACAGACAGATCCCCCCCCTGGAGTGGCCCGGGGTATGGATCACCTCCAGGGTGATATCTCCAACACTCACCTGGTCGCCATGGTTGAGCAGAAGATCGGCCGGAGGTGAGTTTTCCGCCGACAGTCCAAACATGGCAGCAGACCTGGACAATT
This sequence comes from Pseudomonadota bacterium, assembly GCA_018816605.1. Next base: position 4,479 of record JAHIVS010000578.1, on the reverse strand, counting down.
CAATGAGCATGGGTTCATCATCAGGGTGAATTGCCAAAGTGGCGCTGGTCACTTCTTTCATTCGTTTGTTGGCACCCACATGGTCAAAGTGACCATGGGTATTGATCAGATATTTTACCTTGAGTGCCGACTTTGCAAGTACCATGAGGATATCTTCTGCATCATCGCCCGGGTCAATCACAATGGATTCTTTCGTTCGCTCACATCCCAGAATAAAGCAATTGGCCATGATCGGCCCGACTTCCAGTTTTTTTATGATCAAAACATTCCTCCTTGAAAATTTAGGATGGTCTATTCAAATTCTTCCAGCAGGCGAATTCGGTCCAATACCCCGTTGATGAAAGCACCGGAATCTTTTGTCCCGAATTTTTTACCGATTTCAACCGCCTCATTAATGGAAACACTTGGGGGAATATCCGGGCGCTTCAGCAGTTCAAAGGTTGCAATCCGCATGATATTCCGGTCCACCACAGGCATTCGGGAAATCTTCCAGTTCTTTGAATACTTGTCCAGCAATCCATCGATTTCATCCCCGGCTGCCAGAACCCCTTTCACAAGATCCAGGAAAAAGGGTTTGACCATATCGGTGAGTTCATCTTCCCGCTGGGCGCAAAAGGCTTCCAAATCTCTTTCGGGATCTGATGTGTTCAGATCAAAAAAAAACAATGCCTGCAAAGCCAATTCCCGTGAAAGCCTGCGATCACCCATTTTTTTATTCCGCCTTTCCGGATTTATTGCCCAGATCACAGCACAGGTTTGCCATTTCAATGGCACCCATGGCCACATCAAACCCCTTGTTGCCGGACTTTGTGCCGGCCCTTTCGATGGCCTGTTCAATGGTTTCAGTGGTCAGAATCCCGAACATGACCGGCACCCCTGTATCCATACCAACGGCGGCAATTCCCTTGGAGACCTCTGCGCACACATAATCATAGTGGGTGGTGGCCCCCCGGATAACCGCGCCAAGACAGATGATGGCATCATATTTTTTCTGGTTGGCCATTTTTTGGGCCACCAGGGGAATTTCATAGGCACCCGGCACTTTCACAAGGGTGATGTCCCCATCGGAGGCACCGCTTCTCACCAGGGCATCCAGGGCCCCGTCCACCAGCCGGGAGGTGATAAAATCATTAAACCGGGAGGCAATGATTCCGAATTTTTTCCCCTTGGCCGTCAGGCCTGCTTCTATTATCTGTGGCATATTCCTATCCTTATTTAAAATTTTTCACTCTGTATCTTTGACGCATGACCAGCGTTACATATGAAGCAGATGACCCATTTTGGCCTGCTTGCACTTTAAATAACCCTTGTTATGGCAGTTGGACGCCACCTCGATGGGGACCTGCTCCACCACACTCAGCCCATAGCCTTCCAGACCGATCATTTTTTTGGGATTATTGGTCAACAGGCGCATTTTTTTAACCCCGAGATCCACCAGCATCTGGGCGCCCACGCCATAGTCCCGCATGTCCGCCTTAAACCCCAGTTTTTCATTGGCCTCAACGGTATCCATTCCCTGGCGCTGATATTCATAGGCCCTGAGCTTGTTGACAAGCCCTATCCCCCGGCCTTCCTGGCGCAGGTACAGCAATACACCCGACCCCTCTTCTGCCATCATGGCCATGGCCTTGTGAAGCTGATCCTGGCAATCGCATCTTAAAGAGCTGAAGATATCACCGGTCATGCATTCCGAATGGACACGGACCAGAATGGCCCGTTCCGGATCAATTTCTCCTTTGACCAGGGCAATGTGGGTCAGGCTGTCCAAATCATTTTCATAGGCAATAATTTTAAAGTCACCCCCGACCTTGGTGGGGATAACGGTCTGGGCAGCCCGCTTGACAAAATTTTCATTTTTAAGCCGGTACTTAACAAGGTCGGCCACCGTGCAGATGCCGATGGAATGTTCCTTGGCAAATACTTCAAGGGACGGCATCCTTGCCATGGTGCCGTCCTCATCCATGATCTCACAGATCACGGCAGCAGGCTTAAGTCCTGCAAGCCTTGCAAGATCCACAGATCCTTCTGTCTGGCCGATCCGGACCATGACCCCGCCGTCCCGGGCGCGCAACGGAAATATATGACCGGGCCTTGCAATATCGGCAGGCGTGGTTCCGTCTGCCACTGCCGTTAAAATGGTGGTGGCCCTGTCCGCAGCTGAAATCCCTGTGGTCACGCCTTTTTTTGCTTCAATGGATACGGTAAACCCTGTCTCAAACTGGGAGGTATTCTTGTCCACCATCATGGGCAATTCCAGCCGATCGGCAATACTTGAATCCAGGGGCAGACAAATCAAGCCCCTTCCATACCTTGCCATGAAATTTATGGCTTCCGGGGTAACGGCTTCGGCCGCCATGGTCAGATCCCCTTCATTTTCCCGGTCTTCATCATCCACAAGAATGACCATTTTCCCGTTCTTAATATCATCAATTGCCTGTTCAATCGTTAAGTGCGGCATTCGCTTGTTCCCTTAAATTTAGAATCCTATAATAAAATTTGCGGATTATAAAAATCCGTTTTTTGCAAGAAGCGCCATGCTGACACCCTGATTCCCAAGTCGTTCAGCATCTTTTTTAAGCGCACCTCCCATTAATATTTTTCTGACATATTTTCCCAGCATGTCGGTTTCAATGTTCACAGAATCCCCCACCTGCTTGAGGCCGATGGTGGTAATCCTGGCTGTGTGGGGAATAACACTGACCTGAAAATCAGACTCCGAGCAGGCGTTGATGGTAAGGCTGATCCCGTCAATGGCCACAGAACCTTTTTCGATCATATCCGCGGCAAGCAAAGGCGAAACGCTGACAATGATGATAACGGCATTGCTGCTTTTTTTTATTGACCTTACAATTCCGGTGCCGTCAATGTGGCCGGATACCAGGTGGCCGTCAATGCGGTCGGACAATTTCAATGCCCGCTCGATATTGACCCTTTTCCCGGGGGTCATTTGTTTAAAGGTTGTCCTGGCAACTGTTTCCGGTGCCATATCCACCTTAAATTCATATCTCCCGAGATGAACAGCCGTGAGACACGCCCCGTTTACGGCAATGGAATCCCCTATTTTGCTCTGGGACAAATCCAGATCACACCCAATATGAAGTATTTTTCCCTCTCCATTGGATTCAATCCGTTTAATGGTCCCAAAGCTTTCGATAATACCTGTAAACACGCCAACGTTCTCCTAGGGTCATTTCCCGGATCTGCCGCCCGTCATTGGGCTGGGCTCGGACCTTTTAGGTATCCGGTAACCAACACATCATTGTCAAACATCTGAACACTTGTTTCTTTGAGTTCAAAGACATCTTTTATCCTCTCAGGCCCTTGTCCGTCAAACACAGGCCTTCCGTCGCTGCCCCCGTAAAGCTTGGGTGCCAGAAAAAACAATACCTTGTTGACAATCCCCTCTTTCAACGCAGAAGCCGCCACCTTCCCACCACCTTCAATGAGAAGGCTCTGGATATTCATGCCTCCTAATTTAATCATAAGTTCCCCCAAATCAAGTCTTCCTTTTTTTAAACCCAGCTCCAGCACCCTTACCCCCTCTTTATGTTCCAGGCTCCGTCTTTTCTCAAGGGGGGCCAAAGGTCCTGCCACAAGGATGGTACCGGAAGCGGACGGCTGGTTGATCACCCGGGCGTTTTCATCAATGCGCAGATTGGAATCAAGAACAATGCGAACAGGATCTTGGGTCTGGGTGTTCTTGATGCGGCAGGTCAGGGAAGGATTGTCCGCAAACAGGGTGCCCGATCCGATAAGGATGGCGTCCACCTCATGGCGGATCCTGTGGCCATAGGCCCTGGATTTCTCATTGGTAATCCACTGGGAATCACCGCCGGCAGTTGCGATGCGTCCATCCAGGGTACTGGCACATTTTAAAATAACAAAGGGGGTTTTATTATTTTGGGTATACCAGATGAAATCTTCAATAAGGGTCTGGGCTTCTCGTTCCAACACCCCTGTTTCCACCTGGACACCCTTTTCTCTCAGATAGTGAATACCGCCGCCGCTCACATAGGGGTTGGGGTCTGTGCAGCCGACAACCACCCGGGTGATGCCGGCGCTGATTATTTTGTGGGTACACGGAGGGGTTTTCCCGAAATGGTTGCAGGGTTCCAGGGTGACATAGAGGGTGGCGCCCGCTGTGGCCGCAGGGCTGTTTCTCTGGGCATCTTCAATGGCTTCGACTTCGGCATGGGCCATGCCGGCAGCCCTGTGCCAGCCCCTGCCGACAACAAGATTGTTTTTTACCACCACAGCCCCCACACAGGGATTGGGAGAGGTAAAGCCCTTGCCCTTCAATGCAAGGGCCAGGGCCTTGCGCATATGGTCATGATCGGTCATCGGCCTTGTCCGCAACACGATCCATCAGGTGATCAAACTCAACCGGCTGACACTCTTTGGGCAAAAGCCCTTTGAGTTCCTGGATAAAATCTGCCACATCCTTGAATTCCCGGTAAACCGAGGCAAATCGCACATAGG
>JAHIVS010000577.1 GCA_018816605.1 Pseudomonadota bacterium | reverse complement strand
TTGAATTTTTCAAAGGGGCTGCCCCAGATGGTGCTGACCGTGCCGTTTACCAAAAGCCCCCGGCTGTGTGCGGCTTTAATGACCTGTTCGGTCATGGCAAAGTACTGGTCATGGGTCTTACCCGAATTGGCCTTCTGATGTTCCGGGCAGGTTGAGGTCATTTGCAGGATGCGGTCTGGGCCGAGGCCTGCATCCACATCTTTAAAAACCCTTTCAGCACCACTTTCATGGATGCAGACTGCCGTCAGCTCAACATCTCCGCCGTTGCGTTTCATCATTTGACCGATGGTTCTGCCGTCCGGCCCCTTGGTTTCACTGTTCAGCAGGCGCTTTAATACTTCTGTGGCATCGTAAAAAAAGGGTACAAATTTGGGGTGACCGTAATTGGTGGCCTCCATGCGCTTGAATCCCGCCAGAATCAAGCCTTCCAGATATTTAACCTTGGTGTCGGTATCAATAACGGTCTCCAGGGACTGCAGGCCGTCTCTGATACTGATATCACTGAGTTCCACTTTTTTGCCTGCCAATTGATCTTTGGCGATATACAAGTCTGTCATTTTCTTTTCCTTTCCGTTCAACCATTCAAAATCGAAATCTGCCACAGGTTTATTATTGAAGGATTTCGACTGAAGATTGACAATTTAAAAGATCACGGGTTGCGGTCCTTTTTTGTTAAAAGCATGTTCTTGTGAGCGAGCGCTCAGTCACATGTGATTATAAAAGAGTTTAGATTCGGTTGTCAATTGTTTTTTGGTGTTGAGAATGCCAAATAATAAAAAGGATCGACCCGGTTAATAATCTGGAAATATTAAATAAACCGATGAAAAAAATCTTAAGCAATATCTTTGGCTCGTGTCCGCACGCCCAAATTATCGGTCTTGAGAAGATGTTCCGGACAAAAGGATTCCAGCTGGAAACTTCTGCAAGCCGGGGAAGGGCAGGGATTATTTTTTTTCAAATGCCTCAAATCCGTCTGACCGGGTGGATATAAATTCATTTCCCTGTTTTTGGATGATCAAACATTCGGTGTGGGCCAGGGAATTGACAAGGCCGATTCCCTCTTGGACATCCATGACCATAAGTGCTGTGGCAAGCCCGTCGGCAAGGGTGCAGTTTTTTGCAATCACCGAAGCGCTGACCACCTGGTTTTCAACAGGAACTCCGGTCTTGGGGTCGATGATGTGGGAGAAGACGCGGCCGTCCCGTTCAAAAAAATTCCGATAATTGCCGCTGGTGGCAATGGCCATGTCCTCTAGAACAATGGTTTTGTATAGTTCCTGGCTCAGGCCGTTTTTTTCAGGCTTGCTGATACCCACCACCCAGGGGTCTCCGTGCTTGTTGGTTCCGGCGCCCACAAGTTCGCCCCCGATTTCCACCAGAAAATTTTTGATCCCAGAGGCTAAAAAAAAACGTGCAACGGCATCCACCCCATAGCCCTTGGCGATGGAGCCAAGGTCCAGGGTAATGGCAGCGTGGTTTTTTATCAATTGATGATCGGTCAATGTCAGTTTATGGAATCCGGTCCTGGCAAGGGCTTCCTGAATCCGGCCGGTTTCCGGCAGGGTGTCTGTTTTTTGTTTTGTGCCAAATCCCCAGAGATCTACCAGGGGTTTTACGGTTCCGTCCCAGGCACCATGGGTTATCCTGTGGAGGCGAGCGGATTCCAGGAGTACCTGGTAAAAATCAGTTGAGAGTTTGAAGGGGCGGTTTGCCGGATGTCGGTTAAACCTGGAAATTTCACTGGCGGGATCATACATGGAAAGTTTGGCATTGACTTCTTTGAGCCGGGTATTCACTTTTTCCTGCCAGAGGGATGGAGATTGTTCTGTCGTTGAAATGAATTTAACACTGTAAAATGTGCCCATGGTTCGGCCGGTGATGGTGTATTGCCTGGCGCTGGCAGGAAGGATGTCCATGGTCAGCAGGCAGAAAAGGACAATTAAAATCATGGGTGGGATATGGGATCTAAAGCTCATCTTCATCATGAATTCCTTGGGAAAAATGGGTTAAGGGCAATCTGTCCGGTATTTTACCTTCTATTTTGGAATGGTCAAGCCAAGTTTGGCCTGTTCGGGAGAAAATGTGGCACGGCAGGGGGCGCTCACGGTCACCATTCTGAAAAGAGCGCCATCTGGCGGCAGCTCCCCTGCCGGCCCTGCAATGGCAGGGTTTCTGGCAGTTTCAGTGCCGGGTTCTGGCTGTGCGCCGGTCTGACTTCCCTGGCAGCGGTATTGAGCTTTTTCCTGAAACCGCCTCCATCAGCAGATTGAATTTTATATTTCAGTGCATCGGGATGCGTTTTTTCCCGTTTGAAAAGGCGGACAAGATAGCGTATGATTGCACTTTGGGTTTTGCTGCCATCGCTGTTTTTGACTTTTATTTTCGGAGCGTGTTATGTCAGACGCTGTCCATCCAAAAAGCACGGGGTCCCTGGGAACCTTTGCCGGCGTGTTCACCCCCAGTATTCTGACCATTCTGGGTATCATCCTCTTTCGAAGGATGGGATATGTCCTGGGTGAGGCCGGCCTTGCACAAACCCTGCTCATCATGTGTATTGCCAATCTGATTTCCATTCTTACCAGTTTTTCCCTGGCCGCCATTGCCACGAACCTGAAGGTTAAAGGAGGGGGCGATTATTATCTGATTTCACGCACCCTGGGTCTTGAGTTTGGCGGGGCCATCGGCATTGTCCTGTTCCTGGCACAGTCAGTTTCCATTGCCTTTTACTGCATTGGATTCGGAGAAGCCCTTGCCGGTATGGGATATTTTGGGAATATGGCCTTTCTGCCCCAGATGATTGCCGCAGCCGCCCTGTTGCTGCTGTTTTCCCTTGCCTGGGTGGGGGCGGACCTTGCGACAAAGTTTCAATATGGGGTCATGGCGTTTCTGCTAGTGGCACTGGGCTCTTTTTTCATGGGCGGTATCCAGAAGTGGGATTCCGGACTTTTGATGGCAAGCTGGGTGCCCCAGACCGGGGGAACCGGTTTCTGGGTGCTGTTTGCCATCTTCTTTCCGGCTGTCACGGGATTCACCCAGGGGGTCAGCATGTCAGGAGATCTAAAAGACCCGGGGAAAAGTCTTCCATTGGGAACCTTTCTGGCTGTTGCTCTGTCCATTCTGGTCTATCTGGCGGTTGCCGTTGTTTATGCCGCCTCCAACTCCCTGGAGAACCTTGCGGAAAATTACAGCAGCATGAAAGAGACGGCCCGATGGGGATTTCTCATTGATGCCGGGGTCATCTCCGCCACCCTGTCGTCTGCCATGGCCTCATTCCTGGGCGCCCCCAGAATCCTCCAGTCCTTGGCACGGGACAAAATTTTCCGTTTTTTGAATCCCTTTGCAAGGGGTGAAGGCCCTTCGGACAATCCCAGGCGGGCGATTCTGTTTTCTCTGGTGATTTCCCTTTGCACCATCGGACTGGGACAGCTGGACCTGATTGCAAGAATCGTCTCCATGTTTTTTTTGATTTCCTACGGCCTGCTCAATTATGCCACCTATTTTGAAGCCGCCACCCAAAGCCCTTCCTTCAGGCCCAGGTTTGGCTGGTACCATAAAAATCTGAGCTTGCTGGGGTTTCTGGTCTGTCTCGGGGTCATGATGGCCATTGATTTGAAGATGGGGATCGCTGCCATTGCGGTTTTATTTGCCATTTACCAATACCTGCAGGCAAGCGCCGGCCCATCCCGATGGGCTGACAGCCAACGGTCCTATCACCTCCAGCAGATCCGGAAGAATCTGCTGGCCACCCAGGAAGACATTGCCCATCCCAGAGAATGGCGGCCTTCCATTCTGGCGTTGTCCGGCAGCAGCGATCATCGGCTCCCCCTGCTCTGGTTTGCTTCCCTTATAGAGGGGGGAAGCGGCCTGACCACCACCGTGGATATGGTTGTCCGCCAGGGGGCCAGGGCCACCCAGGCAAGACAAAATTTGACACAGCAATTGCGCCAGGATATCTTGAGCATTGAATCCCGGGCATTTCCCCTGGTCATTTCAACCCCGGATATCGAAACCGGGTTTGAAGTGATGCTCCAGGCATATGGTATCGGTCCTGTCAAGGCCAATACCCTTCTGCTCAACTGGAATGAGCAGACAACTGCAGGTGCCCGGACGGAAGGCGGCCGAAATTATAGGCATTATATCCACCGGGCCGTCATGGACGGTTACAATGCCGTCCTGCTGGACACCCGAAAGATAAAGGATCGTTCGGCCTATCCCGGGCAATCGGGAACCATTCAAATAGATGTCTGGTGGCAGGGAGACGACACCAGCCGCCTGATGCTCCTGCTTGCCTACCTGATGACAAGACACACGGCATGGGAATCCGCCCAGATCCGTCTGCTGGCGGTCAATTATCCGTCAGATTCCGAAAAGAACAAGGCACAATTGCTGGGTATTTTGGAAGACATCCGGATCAATGCCCAGCCCCATATTGTCACCGGGGTGAATGCCGGCACCATCAGGGAGAAATCAAGGGATTCCCATTTGGTCTTTGTTCCGTTTATCCTGGTGCAAAAAGCGCCGGTCTGTTTTACCGGTGATGCCTTTGAAGCGATTCTGCCCGATATCCAGGCGGCGGCCATGGTCATGGCCGGGGAAAAGATCACTCTTGACGCAGCGCCGGAAGAGGGAGAGATACAGGAGCTTACGGCGGTGTACGATGCCTTGGTCCATGCGGAAAAAAGAGCGGAGATGGCTGAAAAAAGGGCCATGGAACTGGCCGAGGCTGCCGGCGGCATAATGGCATCCATCGGGTCGGACACTGCCGGGAACGCCGAAGATATCATCGGAAAAATAAATGCGTCCATTGCCATACGGAAAAAGGCAATTCTTGCCAGGGAAAAGGCGATCAAAGAAAAGGCAAAGCTGGAAGCGGCATCCAGAAAGGCCAAAGAACAGGGGATTTCGACAGAGTCTCCCTAAATCGAAGGAAGCGAATATGGATGACCGGGGTATCGTGGCCCATGCCTCAAAAATTGAAGGCAATGGAAAAAGAAGTTTGCTTTCCATTGGGGATGTTGAGAAAAAGAGTCCAGACCAGGGTCTGGTTTGGATACACCTGAATTCTGCAAATGAAACTGCATCTGAATGGCTGCAGCGGATTTTCGGTATCAGCCGCTTGACCTGTGAATCGCTGTTTGACAAGGGGACGCGGCCAAGAACGGCCCTGACAAGCGATGGGCTTCTGGTGATTCTCAGGGGCGTGAACACCAACCCGGGCCATGATCCAGAGGACATGGTGGCCCTTCGAATGCTGTTTTGTGAAACCCGCATCTTCACCTTGAGCAACCGAAGAAGCATGGCGGTTCATGATATCCAAACCCTTTTTGAAACGGGCAACGGACCCGGTTCAAAGGGGGATTTTCTGGTCATGGTTGCCGAGCGGATTGCCGATCGGATCGCAGACGAGATCCAGGAACTGGATGAGACAGTGGATGAACTGGAAGAGCTTCTGTTGTCGGCTGATTCGGCTGACCTGCAGCCCAAAATTTCAGATATCAGACGAATTGCCATTCACCTGAGGCGCTATATTTATCCCCAGAGGGATGTGCTGATCCGCCTGCCCGGCGAGCGGGTTTCCTGGATTTCAGACAGGGACAGAATCCACCTCCATGAGGCAGCCGAGCAAACTGCCCGTTTTGTTGAGGATATCGATTCGGCAAGGGAAAGATCGATTATCGCCCAGGAAGAGGTCAACAGCCGCATGTCCCGGCAGATGAACAAGGCTGTTTATCTGCTTTCCATCGTAACGGTCATTTTTCTGCCCCTGGGGCTTTTGACCGGGCTTCTGGGCATAAATGTGGGCGGGATACCGGGTGCTGAAAGTCGATGGGCCTTTCCCCTTGTCAGCCTTGGGATTATTGCAATTGCAGGTGGGTTGATTCTATGGTTCAGGCGGATCAAATGGCTTTGACAAGCGTTGCCTGCCGGGGATCTCATACCCTGCGGATCCTGTAGGCAAAGTTGTTTTTTCCGGTTCTGAAGATCCCGTGGGAATATTTGTCCTGGATACCGATGATATAGCCTTGTTTCTGTATTTTTTTCACGGGGGACTCCGGTTCAAGATGATTGATTTCCAGAACCGCTTCGCCCAGGGAGATCTCACGCTCATTGTCTCTTTTGTCAACCACGGGAAGGGACATCAAAATTCTTTTCAGGATATCTGCATCTGAAAAATCAATCTGATGAAGCAGGGTCCGGGCTGAATTAAATTCCTGGGCGGAGAAGTCACAGAGTAAATCCAATGCATCCGGATTTTTAAGCAGCCGGGGCTTGCGGAACAGTCTTTTTTTTGCAAATTTTGACAGGGCAAAAATAATGCTGCGGATCAAGCCCCTCCTTATGGCCTGGTCTCCTTGGTCGGCATTTGCCCCGCGACCCAGTTCGACAAGCACATCCATGGCTTCCGGTCCCATTTCATAGATCTCCTGGGCCTTGGTATGGGCATCTTCCCTGTTTTTTTTAACATCCATTGACTGGATGCGTTTTTTTATTTCTTTGTGCATCTTATTTCTTTTATGCCTTTCAATCTCCATGGGTTTGTGGCTTGCAGCCATGAGGACGGATCTAAAAATTATCAGGGGGTCTCCATCGCCCCTTTATTATTTCTTTCTTTTCTATTACAATTGATTGAATGAAATTACAATACCGTCAACAGATCCACAAGGAGACCCAATGTCTGTGCAGGCCAAGAAACTGATCCCCGTGTTATTATGTATGATCCTTGTTTGTTTTCTGCCGTCCGCCGGGTGGGCAGATATCAATGCCCAGGCCAATTCCCGGGATGAAACATCTCTGCTTCAGTTTGAACAGGCTGTTGAGGCTGCCGGAAAAGAGCTGGATATTCTGGAAGCCGATTTCAATGCTGAAAAAAAAATACTTGGGGAAGAACACCACCAGCAGCAGATTTATAAGATCCAGATGAATTCCCTTCGAAATTTTCTCATCGTTCCTGAAATCAGGGTTTCCGTGCTCGAAAACGGCATTGGGGAAGTTGATATTTCATTGTCCATTATCCAGTCACGGCTCCAAAAAATTGAGGAACGAGAGAAAAAAGCCGGTCAGAATCTTTCCCTGGTAAACGAAAAAATAATATTAATTGATCAGAGAATCAGTGAGATAGCATCTGCAAAAGACAATACAATTGTCAGAAAACCCGGTATTAAAGCCTTCAAAGAGTACCGGGCCATCAAGGAAAAACAACAGAAAGTTCTTTTAACGATTACCGAGCTGCTGGCCTCCCAGAAACAGGTCAACACCAGTCTGCTCAATGAATTTAAAGATATCAGAGCAACCTTGATCAAGGAGATCAAAGATAAAAAAGGGGGGCTTTTGTTCCAGCGGAATGACGTTGAACTGGAAACCTTGTTTTTCACACTGTTCAAGCCCGAGACGACCCTTTCATTTGCCAGTGTCAGACACTTGTTTTCCTACAAACAAGTGTCAATAAAATGGTCCCTGTTCAAAGAACACATGAATCTGAATACCATTGTGATCATTGCCGGGTTCCTGCTGATCAGCCTTTTGGGTTTCAGGGGGGTGTCTTTGCTTCGGCAGAAAGCGTCCTACCAGAAGATTCTCACCAGGCGGACGGGATATCCCCTCATCGTTCTCGAACGGTCCCTGGGACTTATTTTCTGGATACTCCTGGCCGCAACCCTTTCAAAAACCAGGATTTATTTGATTTTTCCCGACGCAGTCAACTTTTTTAAAAGCTTTTTAATGATTATCCTGATGACCCGGATCGCATCTGATTCCATTCGCCTGATTGCCATAGAAAAAGGACCTGTATTCTTTGACGTCCTGTCCCGGTGGAGAAATAAATTTATCTACGGGATCCGGATCTATTCCTTTGTGTATCTGCTGGTCTATCGGTTGCTTTCTTTGGAAACCCTGTTTCTGGTATCTGTCCGGATTTTTTCAGAAGCCGTGCTGGTGGTGGGGGTGTTTTTGTTCTGGCAGGCCTATAACCGCATGGACAGCCCGGCCAAGGGCCTGGACTCAATGCTGTTGCGCCTGTGGTCAACGGCAGTCGTAATTTTAGGCCTTTTTGCCGATATTGCCGGATACGGATCATTTGCCGCCTTTTGGTATGTCTCCTGGGGTATCTCCATTGTGGTTGTCTGTGTCTGCGTCATGTTGATGTATTCAATCCAAGAGATCGACCAAAAATTCAAGAAAAAACTCGAATCAAAATCCTCGTCTTCTTCGGGCCTGTCCGGTCCTTTTTATTGGGTGCTGTCCAATGGCGTTTATTTTTTTATCATTGCCTTTGGCCTGTTAGGTCTGGCCTTTTCATGGGGAGTTTATGGCATCCTTTTGGCCGGGGCCATGGAGATGTTTCATAAAAAATACATGATGGGGGAAGTTGAACTAAGCCTTGCAGGAGTCGCCTATTCGCTCCTGGTGCTCCTGTTGACCTATTTTTTGACCCGTATCTGGAGAAGAGTGGTCACAGAACATGCCTTGAAAAAAAGCGGGTTGTCCCAAGGCGCAAAGGAAACGGTCATTACCATCTCCATATACCTTATCTGGGCGGTGGGGATTCTGATCAGCCTGAGCGTTTTCGGGCTGAACACCACATCCATTACCGTTGCCTTTGGTGCCCTGAGTATCGGACTTGGGTTCGGGCTGCAGAATATTGCCAACAATTTTGTCAGCGGGCTGATCCTGCTGTTTGAGCGTCCCATACAGGTGGGGGATGTTGTGGAAGTGGGAGGGGTCTGGGGAGAGGTGAAAAAAATCAATGTCCGTGCAACCCTGGTTCAGACCTATAGCAATTCATCCCTCATCATACCCAATTCCGAGTTCATCTCTGCCACCGTGACCAATTGGAGCCACAAGGATCCCCACCTCAGAAAGGATCTTGCAGTCGGTGTGGCCTATGGCTCAGATACCGAACTTGTCAAAAAACTATTGTTGGAGGCGGCAGACATTGTGCCCCAGGTTTATGACTATCCCAAGAAACCTGTGGTGCAGTTTATCAACTTTGGCGACAGCTCCCTTGATTTCAGGTTGAGGTTCTGGTCGACCATTGATGATTTTGTTGATGCGGAAAGCAATTTAAGATTTGAAATTGACCGGCTTTTCAGAAAACATGATGTGGTTATCCCCTTTCCCCAGAGGGATCTTCACATTGTGAGCGGGCCCCAGGTTAACATAGGAGGCTGAGCCTTTTTTAAAAGGACCTTCGGAAAATACCGGATGCATTTTTCCGGGGTCTGAAGCAAATGAAGGAAACTCCCAGGAAGCGGGGACGGTTTATCTGTTAACACCCATGAAACAACGACTTCCATCGTTTTTAAGGACGATGAATTTTTGAAAAAAGGAGAGATATGTCCCCCCTATTTGAATCCACCCGGATAAATGGCATGGAATTGAAAAATCGCTTTGTAAGATCAGCGACCCACGAGGCCATGGCAGACCTTGACGGGGTTGCCAATGACCGGCTGCTCGCCTGCATGGCAGATCTTGCCAAAGGAGGGACAGGGCTTGTGATTACAGGGCATGCCCATGTGACATTGGAAGGCCAGGCAGGCCCCCGGCAGATGGGCATCTATTCCGATGCACTGATGGACAGCCTGGAAAAAGTGGCCCTGGCGGTCCATGAAAATGGCGGGGTTGTGGCCGTTCAGCTGGCCCACGCCGGGAAAAGGGGTATCGGAAAACAGGCCCATGCCCCCCTGGGCCCTTCCGAGGTGTTTGAAAAGGGTATTAAAACAGTTTCGGCAATGACAACAGAAGATATTCAAAGAACGGTGAAGGCCTTTGGTGATGCCGCCCAAAGGGCGGTGAAAGCCGGGTTTGATGCAGTTCAGATCCATGGGGCCCATGGCTATTTGCTCAGTCAGTTTTTATCTGCCCATTATAATTTTCGGGAGGACGACTATGGGGGGAGTCTTGGGAACAGGGCACGGCTGCTGATCCAAGTCTACCGGGAGATCCGGCAACGGGTTGGCGGGTCCTTTCCCGTCATGGTCAAGATCAATTCAGAAGACTTTCTTGAAGGCGGGTTTACACTGGAGGAGATGATACGGGTTGGCAAAATGCTGGAAGATCTGGGGATGGACGCCATTGAGATGAGCGGCGGGACCTTTGAATCCGGAAAGCTTATCCCCTCCAGGAGAGGGACATCAACGTCAGAAGACAGGGAAGTCTACTATCGAAAGGCGGCCCAGGCGCTTAAGAAAAAAATAAGGATCCCCCTTATCCTGGTGGGTGGTTTTCTTTCCTATCATCTTGCCGAAGCGGTCATCCTATCGGGACATGCCGATTATATTGCCCTGGCAAGACCGCTTATCCGGGAACCCGGCCTAGTCAGACGATGGGCTGCAGGAGACCACGAAAAAGCCTCCTGCATTTCCTGCAACCGCTGTTTTTTAACACTTTCCACCGAAGAAGCCCTGCATTGTGCCCAGGAAAAAAAAAGAATAAAAGCCAGGAAGGAAAAAGAGACCCCGTGAACTTGATTACCAAGCCGCCAGAAGTGTTAAAAACAATAGCGCGCATCCTGCTGCCTGGAAAATTTGTTTTTTTGTTTTTGTGAATCGCCATGGCGGGAAAAAAAAAGCAATGCTGAACCCCGAACAGACGTAAAAAATTTCAAAAAATTTCGCACTGCCCGGTGCCCATGCCAGAATCAAAGAGATTAGGTAAAAATATACAAAAAAAGCAATGGCAACAGATTTTAACCTTCGGGGACCTTTTACCAGGGCATACACCAGGGCCGGGAGCACCAGAAAAAAACCGGCAGGCCCGAAGGAAAACAGTCCGCCCGGGCTCCATGTCAAATGAAAGACCTGGCTTGCGCCGCTGTTGCCCCAAACGGGGATGACAGAAAAATCGTACAGGGATTCCAGGTTTTTTGACATGCTCCATTTAAAAAGTTTGTCGGAAAAAAGTTCAATGGGCATTGCAGAATGAAAACTTTCAAACAGATGCCGTATAAAATTTGCCAGGGCGCCTTGTATGCCATCCGGATTAAAGGGGGTGGCCCCAAAAAAGCCCGGCCAAATTTTTTTATTCAAATGATTGGACAAGAAAAGCCAGGATTGGGAGAAAACCACTGCCGGCACAAGGGCCAAAAGAGTGTATCTGTTTTTATCCAGGAGGCGTTTCCATTCCATAATACCATGCCTCCTGAAAAGAACCACACAGGACAGTGCAAAAAGAATGGGTGCAAAGACCATGCTGGAAATGTTTTCAGATATGGAGAAAAACAATCCCAGGATTAATAAAAGAAGATCCGTCAGGGTTGGCAGTTCGCAGGATCGGAACAGGGCCAGAATACAAAACAAGGCAATGGCAACGGATATGATCTGGGTGCCTGGATAGAGTGCCTGGACCACAAGCCTGGGCATGGACATGACCAGAAGGGTTGCGGTAAAGGCCGTGGTCTGCCATGAATATCGCCTGGCAAGGGCATAGGTGGAAAACCCGATGGAAAGATAGGCCAGAAAACAAAAAATCCTTGTGCCGGAATGGGGGCCAAGCCCCGGAAAACTATTGAACAAGATAAGATGGTTCACCGGTAAAAACCCCGGGAAGTCAGAAGCGTCGCTCAGTGGGAAAAATCCGTTCTTTGTATAGAGGGTCAGGGTGCAAAGTTCATTCTGGAATTCTTTCGGGAAAGGCAACAGCCCATGGGCGGCCATGTATAAAAGACAAAGCCCCAGACAGGTGAAGGATAAGGGATTTGCATATCCAAAGCGCTTTAAGGTGGAAAAGATGCGGAAAAGACGGGAGCGGTCTTTTGCGATGAAACCCCATGAAGCCACCAGGAAGAAACACTCCGTCGTTGTGGAAATGACGGGATACCCTGTGATAAACGATACCTGGCGGACAAAAGACAAAAGCATAAAAACCGTAATAATGGCATATGAAGCGGATTCTGCAAAGGTGTGATCCTTTCTGCGAAATAAAAAAAAAGCAGCGGTACACAGGCTGAAAACATAGGCAAAAAACAGCGCGTTTATCAGCACGCCATGCTTTACAGCGGTCAGCACTCTTTGTTCCCTGCTTGCTGTCCTTGCTTTTCTATCAGATGATCCCGTATCTCTTGCATGAAATTTTGCATATCCCGGGCAAGGGTTTCACACTCCGGACAATATATTTTTTTGAACAGTTTATCGTGTTGTTCCAGCTGGTGCCGGAACCACGGAATATAGGGAGAGCCTTTGCAAAATTTTTGTCCGGTATACTGGGCAATGGGG
Organism: Pseudomonadota bacterium; assembly: GCA_018816605.1. Next base: position 7,301 of record JAHIVS010000577.1, on the reverse strand, counting down.
CACCCGATGCAGATGGTGAAATAATATAGTCTGCACGGCGGACAATCCAATACCCCTCCGTCAGATCCTTTTCTGTCGATAATCCGTTGCCATTTTTTTACCGCAGCTTCCATGATTTTGATTTTATTCATGATGATCCTTGATGGTATCTCATTTAAATAAAAGGCCAAGAATGCCTGTGTACATCCGTGCAGCGCCGGACTACATGGGCCATTTTTTTTTTGTCCGCTTTTGCCGCCATTGCCGCAACATCACAGCAGGTAACGCCCGCCATCTCCTTTAACACCGCTTTTACCGATTCTGAAAGCGCCCCGCAGTTATAGCCCCCTTCAAGGGACATCACCAGTTTCCCCTGGCACACCTTGTCGGCAATTTTTTTTACGGAGGCGGTTAATCCTGCAAACCCATCCGCTGTCATGCGCATGCCCCCCATGGGGTCATCGGTGTGGGTATCAAATCCTGCTGAAACCAGGATCAGTTCCGGTGCAAATTGTCGGGCAACCGGTTCTATCAACCGCTCAAAGATGGCGGTATATTCGGCATCGCCATACCCTTTGGGAATGGGCAGATTGATCGTATATCCCTCTCCCGGACCTGACCCTGTATCCGTAAAGCTGCCCGTGCCCGGAAAAAGCCCGGCCTGGTGAACGGAAAAAAACAAAACACCGGGGTCTTTTTCAAATGCATGCTGGGTACCGTTTCCATGGTGAATATCCCAGTCGATTATCAGTATCCGGTTTAGGTTTAAACGCTTTCGGGCAAAAAACGCCCCCACGGCAACATGATTAAACAGGCAATAGCCCATGGCCCGGCTTTTTTCTGCATGGTGTCCCGGGGGTCTTACCAGGGCAAAGCCATTGTCCAGGGTTTTGGCCACCACCTGGGCGATGAGGGTCAACAGCCCGCCTGTGGCATACAATGCGGCTTCAAAACTGTCTTCACCGGCATGGGTGTCTGCCGTAAATGCGATGGTGTCTTTGCCTTGGGTCTCGGCAATTTTTTCAAAATACCCGGGGGTGTGGAACAAAAGGATGTCCTCTTTTGTGGCTTTTCGGGGAACCACGTCAACAAACACTGTCTTCATGTCCGGCTCCTGGAGCATCAGATACAGACTTTTCAGTCTTTGGGGCGTGTCCGGGCATCCATCTGCGGGAATATGTCTTAAAAAGATATCTCCTCTTACAATACCGGTTTTCAATGCCATTTGTCGTCTTCCACACGTTAAGGTTTAGCGGGAATTATCAGCACAGGGCAGGGTAAGTGCCGAAGCAAGGTTGCACTTGTGGTGGGGATGATCCCGTCCGGGCGCTCATCCCCACCGGCTATTATCAACGCGATTTGATGGGGCCCTGCATAGGCTGCCAGGGCTTCACCGGGAACGCCGTGGAGAATGACGGCTTCGCCGGGCATCAGGCACCTGAGGTGCCTCTTTATGGTATCTTCCAAAAGCCTTTGGGTTTCACCATACCGCCCGGAAGGATGGGCCATGAGCTTTTCGTTCACCGGAGATTCCATGACATGAACCAAATGGAGTTTCCAATTGAATTTTTCTGAAAAAGCGGCGGCATGTTTTTTCAGCCGTGCATCGGATGGGGTCAGGGCACAGGCGATGGCGATATGGGCAGATTCCGGTTGGGGACAGGCGGTATCAAAAAGAGTATGGCCCGGGGGGAGCACCAGGAGCGGCTGTAAAAGGGTTTGTGCCATGTGCCCTATGACCGAGCCCAAAAAAAACTGCTGGAAGACAGATAGCCCATGGCTTGCGGCAACGACCATATCCGGGTTGGCCTTTTTAACGGCCTTTGCCGCTTCAAGCACAGGATCCCCATAGGTTACGATGGACTCCCATTTTATGTCCAACTGCGCCATGGCTTTTTTGATTTGTTTTCGGGCCATTGAGATCCTTTCCCGCCGTTCGCCGCCCCTTTCAAATTCAATTTGTCTGGCAACTGAACCCAGGGGGGGCGGTACCGCATGAAAGACAATCAAGGAAGCATCAAATCGCGAACAAAGCGAGATGCAGGCGGAAAGCAGATCATCGGAAACTCCGGACAAATCCGTTGCACAAAGTATTTTTTTTATCAATTGCATCCTGGTTCCTCAGGTGGGGTCAGCGGTTGATGGCCAGCCTTTTGATAACGCAAGCCCATAAGGTGTCAGGAACGCTGTCGCTGGAGCGGGGGCGGAAACCCTTGGCCGGCGGCAGCCTTGTACTTGCCAAAAACATAGGGTTCATAAATGGTCGGGTTTTCCTGGAGTTCGCCCAGCCGGGCATCCATCTGGATTCTTTTTTCATTTGCCTTCCAATTGTTCCAGTCTTCCAGCGTCTCCCACTGGCTGATTACCACCACTTTATTTGTGTTTTCAGCACAAATCAGGGTTTCTCCTGAAATATAGCCTTTTTGGTCCATGGCAGTGAAACGCAGCGTTTTAAGCTGGGAAAAAAATTCTTTTTCCCTGTCTGGGGTGATGTCCCTTTTGATGATGACTTTTACAAGCATGATACCCTCCATTTGTGATTGTTAAAGGCTGTGGCCGTAAAGGTATTACCTGTTGGGTGGAAGGATACTGAGAACGTGGGAACCGGGGGTATTGCCATGGCAGTCTCTTGCCGGGGTCAGTGTCGATCCACGACAATTAGGTAACACATGGATATTATAAAAACAATCCATCCCTAGAATTTCATTTTATCCGTTTCCGGCATATCGTTTTTTTTCCCGGTTGCTCCTGTTTGGAGAGAAAACTAGGAGAGGCTTGTGTATATTGACACCTTTTGCCGGGAATGGTATCAAACGGGTGACGTTAATGATGGCGTGGGTTCCCTTTTGGTTTTTTTTGGGGTGCCGTCAATCGGACATCAACACCCCCTATTGAAAGAGTGGAGGACTCAGTGGACATTCCCATCGATTTTGACAGTATTACAGATACCTTTGCCCGGGCTGACCAGGAAGGACGCTCTTTTTTATATGAATATGAGGTCTATTCCCTTTTGGCCCGATCGGGGGCGGAAACACCGCCCAAAAGCAGCTTTATTCCCAAGGGGGCAAGGTCTTCCGATGAACAGCTGATGGCCCTGCCGGGGGAAAAGGCGGTATTGAAAATTATCTCTCCTTTTATTGTTCACAAGACCGAGGTGGGCGGGGTGCGGATTGTCACGAAAGAACCCAATCAGATTCGGTCTGCTGTCCGGCGGATGTTTTATGAGGTGCCTGAAAGATATGCGGCCTGGATTCAGCAGAACCCGGACGGGGCACCGGTTCACTATAAGGGCCTGACCGGGGATGCCCTGACCGCAGCCGTCAGCCGGGATGTGAAAGGCGTGCTCCAGGTCCAGTTCATGCCTCCGGATTCCGACACCTTCGGCAATGAACTCATTGTGGGACTGCGCCATACCAGGGAGTTCGGCAGCATCCTCAGTGCAGGTCTCGGGGGAACCGATACCGAACTTTATGCCAAACGGTTCAGGAAAGGCCAGGCCATTGTGGCCGCTTCCACGGCCATGAACGATGGCCAAAGCTTTTTCCAGCTGTTCAAACAGACCATTTCCTATCAGAAGCTGGCCGGGCTGACCCGGGGACAGCGCCGTATTGTCACCGACGAACAGCTCATTGAATGCTTTGAATCTTTTGTCCGCATCGGTAACTTTTATTCCCAGGCCAACACCGGTGCTCCCTTTGTGATTGAAGAGCTGGAAATCAATCCCTTTGCCTTTACCGATTACCTCATGGTACCCCTGGACGGCATGTGCCGGTTCGGCCATGCCGCAGTCCTGCCCGAAAAAAGGCCTGTGGCAAAGATCGACCATCTGCTCCATCCCAAAAAAATAGGGATTATCGGTGTTTCTGGCACCCGTAAAAATTTTGGGCGGATCATTCTGGACAATATTTTGGCAGAAGGGTTTGCCCGGGAAGATCTCATTGTCTTTAAGCAGGGCCTGGACAGCCTGGACGGGGTGAGATGCCTTGCCGGCCTTGGGATGCTAAAGGAAAAGCTCGACCTGTTCATCGTGGCCGTGGGGGCGGCCCAGGTGCCGGACCTGGTGGAAGAGGTGATCCGTCTGGATGCGGCCAACAGCGTCATGCTCATCCCCGGGGGCATGGGGGAGACCCAGGGCAGTAAAGACAGGGCCGATGGGGTGATGGCACAGATTGATGCGGCCCACGGTCTTGACCCGTCCGAGAAAGGAGGCGGTCCGGTCTTTCTCGGGGCCAATTGCATGGGTGTGATCTCAAAGCCAGGGTGTTACGACACCTGGTTTATACCGGAAGAAAAGCTTCCCAAGATGCGTTCGGACAAGGCCAACAGGACAGCTTTGATCAGCCAGAGCGGGGCTTTCATGCTCCACAGAAGCCACCAATGCCCGGAGCTGCGGCCGGCTTATATGATCTCCATGGGCAACCAGACCGACCTGACCCTGGGGGACATGGTCCATTATTTTAAGGATTCCGACCAGGTGGATGTGGTCGCCGTCTATGCCGAAGGATTTAACGATCTGGACGGACTTGCGTTCTGCCAGGCTGTCAAAGGGGCCGTCCTGTCCGGAAAGGAAGTGGTTTTCTACAAGGCCGGAAGGACCCTGGAGGGAAAGGCTGCCACCAGCAGCCACACGGCGTCCCTGGCCGGGGACTACATGGTCTGTGAAAGCTGCGTGTCCCAGGCCGGTGCCATTGTGGCCAGAAATTTTTCCGAGTTCCAGGAACTCATGCTTTTGTCCGGGACTTTAAGCCTAAAACCCATCCGTGGCAACCGGCTGGCCGCAGTAAGCGGCGCAGGATTTGAAGCCGTGGGCATGGCCGATTCCATCCAGTCCGATGATTTTTCCATGGAACTTGCACACTTTGCACCGGAAACCCGGGAGGCCATTGCAAGGATCCTTGCGGCCAAGGGGCTTTCTGCCTTTGTGACCCTGTCCAATCCCCTGGATATCAACCCGGCTGCCGATGACGAAACCCATGCCGCGATTACGGACATTTTGGCCCGGGACCCCAATGTGGATGCCGTGGTGGTCAGCCTTGATCCTTTGTCCCCGGCCATGCAGACCCTGGATAAAACACCCGTAAAGGGATTTGATATGCACCAGGCCGGCAGTATCCTGGACCGGATGACCCAAATTGTCTCCCAGAGCCAGACCCCCATCGTGACCGTTGTGGATGGCGGAAGGCTCTATGATCCTTTGCGGGATGCCTTGATGGACCGGGGGATACCGGTGTTTACCGTGTGCGACAAGGCCATTGCCGCTTTGTCTCTCTATGTCCAGGGCCGCCTTCGGGCCGATGCCATCAGAAGCTGCGAGGGCGTTGAACCCGTTCTTTAGAAAAAAGAGTCTCCTCCACCCGGTTGGGCAGCTGCCGAGAAATTTTCGGCAATTTCCGTGAAGCGCGGGTCATGGAATATGGATACGGAGATTTCAGTGGGGAATGGGGGCTGTTTTTTTATCGCCAAGGCAGATGCCTGCATTTTCCCATTGGCTGCCCTTGACCCAGAGATATTTTTCATAAAAAAGCACATCGCTCATATAAAATTTATCTTTGGAATTTCTTTCAAGGAATCTGGAAAATTCGCCGGGACCTCCATTGTATAATGCATACAGGGTTCTTGCAATCGTGTCCTTGTTTTCAAGCCCCTTATACTTTTGTTGCTCCATTTTTCTGAGGATGTACCGGTTCAGGTAAAGGTCTAGTATTTCACAGCCGGCCTGGATATTATAACCGATATTCCATCTTAATTTCTCCGGATCATACAGACCTCGCCAAACCCTTTCATTCACCTGCATAAGGCCAACCGAGGTATTGTTGTAGGATCGAAGATACACGATTTTTTCATTGCTGCGTTTAAATTGCCTGAAACAACTTTCCTGCCAGGCAACTGCATCAACGATTAAGCGGAACTGGTCATGGTATTTTTTGTTCCGCTTGTTTTGAGCAACGGTTTGTCCCGAAGCCTGTTCCAGGACGGATCTTATTTTTTTGATATATTCCCAATTTTCCATCCGGTCGGGGAGCCACTTTTCCAGGTAAAGAAAGTCTTTTTCCGAAGGCTCTGCTGCAAAGGCCTCTGAAGAGGGCCGGACAAATTTTATTGTGTTTTTAACCAGGTCTGGCATTCTGTTAAAAAGAGTATTTAAAAAGTCTTGGGTATCGTTTTCGGGTTCTTCCGGGATAGGTTCCAAAGATTCTTTTAGTTTGGGTTCAAGACCCAGAATTGTCCTTAGCGTCGTATCATTTTCCATAGAATAAAAAAGGTCGGGGGTTTTTTTGTTGTTCATCAGTCTGGCAAGCCGGATCAGTCCATTGCGGCTTACTTCAATGCCCATGGTCGGTCCGATTGAATCCAGTACTTTTAAGGCATCCATGGAGGAGAAGAAAGCAAGCGATCCCAGGGGAGATGCGGAAAAGTTATTCCCAATATGATTTTTGAATAAAACCGACAGGTTGTCCCATGCAATAATAAATTGATTTCTTACAAAATCATTTTCATGGACAGGCATGTTCAGTTCCTTGATAAACCGGTACCTAGTATTTAAAAGCGTTTCAAGAACCATATCTTTTTCATCTTCACTAAGGGGGCGATCGGTCATGCGGGTGATCAGGTAAACAATGAACGCATCCATGGCTTCCCAGGTTTCAATAAACCCTTTAAGTTCCAGATCATTCAGGTCTTCTTCTTGGGTATCATCTACATGGACGGATGAGATATCTGTATTGATTCCGATCTGGACAGCGTTGTTTTGTATTTCAATCTTACCAGGTGCCATGCTTTCTATCATAAGGACGGCCTGGGGCCGCAATCTTTCAGGAAACATATCCGAAAGAAAGGATTTTATCTCATTAACAGAAGGCGTCAGATCAATTTGAATGGTGTCAACATAGGCATGAACATTTCCCTTGATAAGCTTCCAGACGGCTCCTGCCATTATTCCGGGTTCACGGTTTTTGTTCAATACAAGCGAGTCCTGTGTCTTCAATGAAAGAATCCAATTTTCAGGCGCGATTTCAGGCGTTTGAAAAAAGACAATGTATCCCTCCCAATCAATGGGAAACAGGCAGGTATTCATAAGTTCAACCCCTGCTTTTATGCGAACCTTTATCTCAAATTTTAAAAGGAAATTTTCCTGGCTGAAATTAAGATCGGTTATGACGATTTTTTTGCATCCCTTTGGATCATTTAACAGCTCAATTTCATTTCCAGGGGAGGTAAGGAGCTGGGATATCGCAATTGACCTCAACAGGGGATATTCTATGGTTATGGGCAGTACTGCGGTTTCAGCCCATAGCATGCCGGGAAGAAAAATAAAAAAATAG
>JAHIVS010000070.1 GCA_018816605.1 Pseudomonadota bacterium | reverse complement strand
TCAATATATCTGGCCTTTTGCAAAAGCTCTATGGTGAAATTTCCCGCATCCCCTTCAACACTTTTAACTTGTGTAAAGGGCAATATTTCGATGTTTTCATGGTACAGACCTTTTCTCATACAATATTGGGAGGCATACTCCCGACCAACCATGGGCAGCATCCGGCACATACCGCAATGGTCTGTGGGAAACTGGTTGTCCAGTTTGGCTAAGATTCCGCCGATCTGGGGGGATGAGTCGGTCAGCAATACTTTGTATCCGATTTCAGCCAGCTCAATGGCGGCCTTGATACCGGAAACACCGGCACCTGCAACCAAAACTGTGCCTGTGGGCTTTTTCTCTGCCATAATAATCTCCTATTTTCTCTGCCCGGTCACTTCAACCAACTCATCATTCTCAAAAACAGTCAAGGGCTGTTTTTCGTCATGGGATCGCCCGGCCTGGTACTCAAATCGATTTTGTGTCTTTTGGGCCGCTGTCCTGAAAGCCGGCATCAAATCGATGCTGTTGGGGCAGGCACTGGTACACTGACCGCACCCCACGCAGAACAAACTCATATGACTCATACGGGTCAAATGATAGAACATCGTATCCGTGGGCATTTTAAGGGTGCCAAAGGTATCTGCCCATCCCATGTACTGATCTCCGTTGTGCCGGAAGGTATCGGTTACAAACACACACTCCTTGCAATAACACACGGGACACGCCACCCTGCAGTTATAGCAGTTAATGCAGGCGGCAAGCCTGTCTTCAAGAGCATCAAAACTTCCCGTTGATTCCCTGTAACCTGCAAACTCTGCATCCCGGGCTTTCGTCCTGGCCGCGACAAGCTGTTTGACGGCCGCATCCCGGCTGCCGGGGGCTTCCCCGATACTTTTTCCAACTATCTCAAGGGCTTTATCTCCCTTGGGTGTCAGGCTTTCAATATAGAGCGTGTCTGTTCCTGCTCCAATGACACACAGCCGTAAATCCACATTGTCGGCCACGGGAAATTCACATATTTTGCAGGCCCCACAGATATCAAGATCATTGAGTTTGGTATCGCCGGAAGCCGCCTTTTCAAGAAAGGATTCAGAAGTTTCCCCCTGGGCGCGCAGGGTTAAAAAATCAAGATTTTCATACCGGCCCAGGCAGTCAATGCCGACAAGCAGCACATCATCGAAATTGGCCAGATTGAGTTTACCCAGTTCGATAAGCGCCCGGGTTTCGCAGGATCTTAACACCATTGCCACTTTTCTGCCCGAAGGCGTCGCGGTAATGGATGAGGCTATTTTTGCCCCATTCACCGGCACCACCGGTGCAAAAGGGTCGATCCTCTCCACATGGGCAGAGTTTGTAATAAGGGTCTGCATCACGCCTCTTTTGGGCTGGGTCATGGGAGCCAGCAGGGCATCCACCACCCCTTTTTCCATCATCCCCTTGAAAAGATCAGCCAGTTGTTTGTTCAGTTCGCCTCGTTTAAAGGATATTTTTGTAAAATTTGCCATTGGTCTCGTCTCCGTTTGTTCAGGCTGTCTTGCTGTCTCGGTTAAGGTCTTGTTGATTTTTGTCCAGATTAAGGGGACTGGGTCCTAACTCTTTAAGTTTATTTGTCATTTCCGTTGCGACTTCTTTTAGCATGGTCCCTTCACTTGCCGCAATCCAGCGCAGCCAGAGCCGCCGTTCGTCAATGCCGTATTCTTTCAGAATTTCGGTCAGCATGGCCACCCGTCGTCTTGCCTTAAGATTCCCATTGATATAATGACAGTCTCCGGGCCAGCATCCGCCGATCAAAACGCCGTCGGCACCATTGAGAAAAGATTTAATCACATATTTAGGATCCACCATTCCGCTGCACATCATCCGGATAATCTTAATATTAGATGGATAGGACAGGCGAGACGTACCCGCCAGATCTGCGGCGGTAAACGTACACCAGTTACAAAAAAAGCCGACTATTTTTGGTTCAAACTCGCTCATCTCAAAACTCCTGTTAATTAAGTAATAATCCGTCTATTTCCGCAAAAATCTGTTGATCGGTAAAATGCCGCACCTTTGCCGCCCCACTGGGGCAATGACCTGCACAACTTCCGCACCCCTTGCACACAGCAGAGTTGACCTCGGAAATATTGTTGAAGGTGTTAAACTCAATTGCGGTATAAGGACAAAGTCCGATACATACCTGGCAGCCCACACACACATCCGGATCAATAAATGATATCATTGGCGGGACTTCCACAATTCCCTTGGCACTCAACGCCATACATTCTGCGGCAGCTCCCTTGGCCTGGGCCACGGTATCGGGAATATCCTTGGGACCCTGGCAGGCCCCTGCCAGGAAAACGCCACTGGATGGGGTGGATACAGGG
>JAHIVS010000576.1 GCA_018816605.1 Pseudomonadota bacterium | reverse complement strand
TGATTCCTGAGCTTACCTATGAAGAGGCGGCAGAACTTGCCTATACCGGGGCGGGAATCCTGCATCCCCGGACAGTTGAGCCGGTCAAAAAAGCCGGCATCCCCATTGCCATCAAAAATACCTATAACCCGGATGCCCCGGGAAGTCTGATCACCCGGAACGCCGTCACGCCCCCCACCATAGTTAAAAGCGTATCCTATACCATTGATGTGGCAGTGTTGAAAATACATGCATCGGGAGTGGGTGCCCGGTATGGTATTTTATCCCAGATCACGGAAAGGCTTGCCGCAGCAGGCATAAATATCAAATCCGTTGTCACGTCCCAGACCTGCATCAGTCTGTTATTGTCAAGAAAGGATGTTGAAAAGGGGTATCAAAGCATTCAGGAGATTAAGCCCGCGCCCTTTAGGAGATCGGAGGTTATTACGGATGTCGCCCTGGTGAGCATTGTGGGGGAGGGGCTCCATTCCAATCAGGGAATTGCGGCCAAATGTTTTACCGCAGTTTCCAATGCCAATGTCAATATAGAGATGATTTCCTTTGGCACCTCCACTGCCGCATTGTATTTTCTGGTACAGGAACGAAGCCTGGACCGGACACTCCGGGCCCTGCATTCCATTTTTTTTGACGGATGAAAAAGAAAGTGCCGGGGTCCTAGCCCAGCAGAGAACCACTTCTTCTTTTTTTCGAAGAGACACTTTGGCCGATGATCCATCCCAGTAAAAGAACCCCGACCCCAGCCAGGAACCATTTTATCATTCCGGTTCTGAACAGGTGACTGGTTTGATTTTCCAGCTGGGCAAGGGCATCGGACAGATGTTTGTTTGTTTCAGCAAGGTCTTTGTTTTTTGCAACAATCTCCAGAACATTCTGGGATTGTTCCTGAAGTGAACTATACTGGGTCTGGCTTTCCTTCAATTGGGCTGCCAGAACCTTTGCCTTTTCAAGGGCTCCCATAAGGTTGTTCTCCACGGCGATGGTTTTTTCTCCTTGCCTGGAGGTTTGATCCGTCATCTGGTTTTTGAGCAGTTCATGCTCCTGGGTGAGTGTTTCAAGTTGGGATTCCAATGCTTTTTTCTCTTTTTCCAATGCCTGAATAATCATGGCCTTGGGCGTTTCAAATACCACAAATTGTTTGTCCACCCATCCTGTTTCTCCGGAGTCAAGCATCACTTTATAATATCCGTTATCTTCTTCCTGGATGGTTAAGGGGGTGTTGCTTTTCAGGGTCTGCAATACGGAAAAAGAAGTGCCGGGGCCTTCTCTGAAGGTTAAAATCAGTATATCGGAAACATAGCCGGTCCTGGCCTGGGAATATCCAGGAACAGATAAAATCAGAAGTGTCAGTATCCATAAGCCAGTTAGAAATTGTCTCATTCTTTATAGTGCCTCCAAAAGTTTTTTTTGTTTCAATAGCAATCCTTTGGCTATTTTACAACACTTGGGTAATGAAAATCATAAAAAAAACTTGCCAAACAGCGTGGAACAAGAGTATCAACAGATCATAAACAAATCCATACAACTTGGTTATAGTGATGCTTATGAATGCTGCCTCGTATAGAAAATTATGTATTGCCAACATCCTGAATGGGCTGACAGAAGGGCTTTCCAAGTATTCCAGGCCCACCCGGGTCGCCTTGATTTTTGCGGTTGACCCGGATGATCCCATGTCGATTTTTGATCCCCAGGGCCTTTTGCGGGGGCATGAATCCAAGCTTGAGGACCTTTTTTTTGCCAACGGCAGTCAATGGCGGAACCGCATAAAAGAAAATATTTTACGCCAGCCCAAGGGGCACTTGATTCCGGAAAATGATCTGGAATTGTCGGGCCTGATCTCCTACGGCGCAAGTGCCAGTGACTTTTTTTATCAAATGTGGTTTACAGAGCACCATCCGGACATGTGTTCCATCCATCCGACGGAGCGGTGGCTGGAGCAGGCGGCGTCGTTGCTCGTCCATGACTACAACACCCATAACGCTCCCATTAATTCTTCAGACTATGTCTTAAAGAATTTTTCCCTCCAGGCCATTGCCGACAATATTGTGGATATCTGGGACAAACATCTGGAATTTGACTATAAGATCCAGATCCCCCTCATCCTCAACGATATCTTGAATATTTCAAAGACAAGGGAGGAAGGGGCCTGGGCCAGGGGAATCCTGTTCTTTGCAGACCCCCGGAGGATCGGGCAGCTCTCCTTTTTGACCAGAATCCAGGAGCACGAACGTCCGTCTGTTTCCAATGTGAAACATATCCGGAAACTATTGGTGGCGGTTGAAAGATCGGAAAGAAAACTGGTGTCCGACGGCAATACCATTATTGGGATTACCGACAGCCCTGTGCCGGACTATGCCATTGTCGCCGAATTCAAAGGAGATTACGGGTTCTTGCGGATCGGAACTGAAAAAATAGCCTCTTTTTTTGACGGCGGTTTTCATTCCACCACCCGGGAGGCCAAGATGGTAGAACTTGAGGAGTTGCTGCTGGATGCGGACATGGAAATCGAAGCCTCTGCCACTCTTTTCCGGGTGGTTTCCCACCTGGTCCACAGGGCCGGCCATGCCCGGCACGGCTGTACCCTGGTGATTGATTTGAACGAGGTCCCCATCCGGCTGTCCGGCCATGTACTGGATCCGCCCTTGAGTCTTCTGGAACCCAAAAACATCGATCTTGCCTGTTCCCTGTTGCGTATAGACGGTGCGGTTCATCTGTCGCCGGATAATCGTATCCATGGGTTTGCCTGTCTTTTGGACGGGAAGACCATTTCCTGGGAAAACATGGCAAGGGGAGCAAGATACAACTCTGCCTTAAGATTTTCAGCTGGTAACAGCCGCATTATTGTGGTGGTGGTATCGGCTGACAGACCTGTGTCCATTATTTATAATGGAATTGAAATTAATGCATTCAGACAATGGCAACCGGTATACCAATACACTCCGGAGCTTATTCGTCTGGAACAATATTTGAACGGAGTCCTTTTATGACACACGACCACGACCATAGCCACGACCACGATCATTCCTGCAGCCAGCCGCATTCCCACGGTCACTCCCATGGGGGTCACTCCCATGACCACGGCCATTCCCATGGCACTGAAATGACACTGGAGCAAAAGCTTGCCACCTTGTTAACCCATTGGATTGACCACAATGACAGCCACAAGGATAATTTTATATCCTGGGCAGGTAAGGCAAGGGAGGGCGGCATAACCGAGGTCGCCTCCTGTCTTGAACAGGCCGGAAGCCTTTCCCGGGAAGTGACAAAAAAACTGGAAGCTGCGTTGAAGGCGATTTCGGAGTAACACCAATGGAAGATGAAACAGATGAAGAGGATTGGCCGGTCGGGTCAGGCTCCAGGGGAAAATCGGATTTTTCCTTGGAGCAGATGGTCGGCCAGCGGCTCATGCTGGGGTTTGAGGGAACCCACCTGAATCAGGATCTAAAACGGATCATCCGGGAGCTAAAGGCCGGCGGCATTATTTTGTTCAGACCCAATATCCAGTCGCCGGACCAGGTGAGCCGCCTGTGTTCAGATGTCCAATCCTATGCAGCGGACTGCGGTCAGCCGTCTCTTTTTATCGCCGTTGACCAGGAGGGGGGGGTGGTGGCAAGACTCAAGCCCCCCTTTACCCAGTTTCCGGGCAATCCTTATCTGCATACCCGGGAGGATGCCCAGGCTTTTGCAGGGGTAACTGCAGCGGAATTAACCATTGCCGGCATTAACATGAACATGGCTCCTGTGATGGATGTGGCGCCCGAAGGCGTGGACAGCATCATGAAGGATCGTGTGTTTAAAGGGGATGCCGCAATGGTTTCTGCACTGGGATCTGCCGTGATCAAAACCCTGCAAAGGAAAAAAATCATGGCTGTGGCCAAGCATTTTCCAGGCATCGGCAGGACCACAAAGGATTCCCATTTTTTTCTGCCGACACTGGACATCAATTTACAAACCCTGAAGGCAACAGATCTGAGGCCTTTTGAGGCGGCCAGGGATGCAAATGTGGCAGGGATCATGCTTTCCCATATTTCCTATCCCCAGTTGGATGATACCTGGCAGGCCAGCCTATCCCCGTATATTGCCGGGGATCTTCTGAGAAAACAATTGGGGTACCAAGGGTTGGTGTTAACCGATGACCTGGATATGAAGGCCATTAAACATGATATGAAAACCTGTGTCCGTCAGGTTCTGGCATCTGGGATTGATCTGGCCCTGATCTGCCATAAAGGTCCGAATATAAGGATTGCCTGGGAGGAAATGGGACGTCTGTTGGATGAAAATCCCCTTTTGTTTGACCTGGCCGGGGAATCCATGGACCGGATCTTACAAACCAAGAAAAGGTATCTGCCGGTGTAAACACAGGATTATGACGTTGGGACTATGGGCAGTCATCCGGGTCCCAAAATAAAAATTGGGGATCGGTTCCGTTTAAATCCTTGTCCTGGAAAACACATCGTGATCCAGGTCGCACAAACGGCCTTCCTGGATCATGGTAAATCCCCTGGCCGCAATCATGGCCGCGTTGTCTCCGCACAGATCGACGGGTGGAGCAAAGACCTGGATGTTCTGTCTGGAAGCCTCCAGAGACAATTGGGTCACAAATGTCCGGTTGGCTGCAACTCCCCCTGAAATACCAAGACGGTTGCAACATTTAACCTGGGCTGCATGAATCAGTTTGCAGGTCAGTACATCAATGACCGCTGCCTGGAAAGAGGATGCAATCTGGGCTTTGTCTTCCGGGCTTGTGATCTTATGATCATGGAGATACCGGGCCACGGAAGATTTTAAACCGGAAAAACTAAAGTCAAAACTTTCTTTCTCCAGCAGGGTCCGGGGAAATTTAATATGTCCCGGATCCTTTGTCTTGGCCAGGGTTTCTATGACGGGCCCGCCCGGATATCCCAGATCCAGCAGTTTTGATACCTTATCAAAGGCTTCTCCTGCCGCATCATCCCTTGTCTGGCCCATGAGTTCAAAGGCAGAAGGACCGGTCACATGGTAAATATTGGTATGTCCCCCTGAGACCACCAGGGCGATGAAAGGAAAGGAAGGCGGCGCTTCCATTAAAAGCAGAGAATAAATATGGGCTTCCAGATGGTTGACCCCGGCCAGGGGAATCTGTCTGGCCCAGGCAAAGGCCTTTGCAAAGGAAAAGCCCACCAGAAGGGCGCCGATGAGTCCGGGTCCCCGGGTGGCGGCCACCCCGTCAATATCCCCCAGGGTGATGCCGGCTTTTTGAACGGCCTCATCCACCACAGGAACAATGGCTTCAATGTGCATGCGGGAAGCCAGTTCCGGCACTACGCCGCCGTATCTACAGTGGGTATCCACCTGGGAGGCAATGATCGAAGACAGAATCCGGGTGCCGTTTTGCACCACTGCTGCCGCTGTTTCATCGCAGGAGGATTCTATACCTAGAATGATCATGGGGGGCGGGTTATCAGGAGATCAGACCCATTGGGTCTGACGCTCGTTGTTTTTTCTGGAGGTGATTTCACCGATAAAAAAAGCTTTTTCTTCCATGGCACCCAGGCGGTCTATGACCTCTTCTGCAGATGCTTCAGGCACCACCACCACCATACCGATTCCATTGTTAAAGGTTCGGTGCATTTCGTTGTCCGAGACGTTTCCCAGTTTTTGGAGAACCTGGAATACCGGTGGTATCTCCCATGATCCGTTGTGGATAAGGGCTTTACAGGAATCCGGAATGACCCTGATAATATTTTCATCAATGCCGCCGCCTGTGATATGGCACAGGCCGTGGATCGGCAGGTCACGCAACAGACTCAATATGCCGGCCACATAAATGACGGTGGGTTTTAAAAGTTCTTCCCCAAGGGTGGTGCCGAACTCGGGTATGTGGGTGTTGACAGTGTATTTACACTTGTCAAAAAATATTTTGCGAACCAGGGAAAAGCCATTGGAGTGAACTCCGCTTGCGGCAATCCCGATCAGTTTATGCCCCGGCCGGATATAGGAGCCGTCAATGATCTTGGTGTTGTCCACAATACCCACGGAAAAGCCTGCAAGATCATATTCTCCGGAATGGTACATGCCCGGCATTTCCGCAGTTTCTCCTCCGATCAGGGCACAGCCGGCCTCATTGCATCCTTTTGCAATTCCCAGCAGAATTTGCTCGGCAACCGCATTGTCAAGGGCTCCCATGGCAAGATAATCCAGGAAAAACAAAGGCTTGGCTCCCTGGACAATGATGTCGTTAACACACATGGCGACCAGGTCAATGCCAATGGTGTCATGTTTGTCCATTTGAAATGCGATTTTGAGCTTGGTGCCGACACCGTCGGTAGCGCTGACCAGAACAGGGTTTGAAATATTGGAAAGATTTAAGGAATAAAGGCCGCCAAAACCACCTATTTCTCCCATTACACCGGATCTGGGCGTGGATTTTGCTATGTTTTTTATTCTGTCAACCAGCTGGTTTGCTTTTTCGATATCAACGCCGGAATCCGCATAGGTCAAGGAATCGTTCATTTAAAATCACCTTTGAAATCACATTCTTGGATACAACTTATTTGGCCTTAAAAACCCTTGAACAATAAACATATTGGGCCCAAAAGTCAAAAGCTTTTTGACATACAAGGCTTTATATTGTATCTAATTCAAATTTGAAAATAGCCAACGTTTCGGAGACTTTTATACCAATGAAAACAATCAATATCGGAATCCTGGGGTATGGGGTTGTGGGAGCAGGTGTTGCAACCCTGCTAAAACAAAAAAAAGAATTGCTCGAAGCACGGATTGGGGCATTTTTATCCCTTAAAACCATAGCGGATATTGATACCAAAACCGACCGGGGTGTCGCCCTGGGCAATACGGCCCTTGTAAATGACGCCCTTGAGGTCATCAATGATCCGGCCATTGATATCATAGTGGAACTGATCGGCGGCAAAACCATTGCAAGACAATTTGTCCTTGCAGCCCTTGAAAAGGGCAAGCATGTGGTGACTGCCAATAAGGCGCTGCTGGCATCCCATGGCAATGAACTGGTTAAAACCGCCCGGAAAAACCATGTGGACCTTGCATTTGAGGCCAGCTGCGGCGGGTGCATGCCTATTATTAAATCTTTGCGGGAATCCCTTGTGGCCAATGACATTCGTTCCATGTCCGCCATTTTAAACGGCACCTGCAATTATATCCTGACCAAGATATCCCGGGACGGGTCCCTTTTTGAAGATGCCCTGAAAGATGCCCAGAAACTTGGGTTTGCCGAGGCGGAACCCTCTTTGGATGTGGACGGCCATGACACGGCCCATAAACTGGCCATCTTAAATTCCCTGGCCCACGGCATGGAGATCAATCTGGAGGATATTCATGTGGAGGGCATTCGGAACATTACCCCGGTGGACATCGAATTTGCCCGTTCCTTCGGGTATACCATTAAATTGCTGGCCATCGGAAAGGTCCACGGGGATCATGTGGAGGCCAGGGTGCATCCCACCATGATCTCCAATGCCAATCCGCTGTCCCATGTGGACCATTCCATGAATGCCATTGCCATTGATGCGGACGCAACGGGCAAGACCATGCTCTACGGAAGCGGGGCCGGTATGATGCCCACGGCCAGTGCCGTGCTCAGTGATATTGCCGATATCGCCAGAAATATCATCTCCAATTCCCAGCAGCGGGTGCCCATACTCGGGTATCCGGAAGACAATATTAAATCCATTCCCATCCTGCCCATGGCCGAGTTGTATACCCGGTATTATTTGCGGTTTGAGGCCCAGGATCACCCGGGCGTATTGTCCAGAATTTCGGGCATTTTGGGAGAGAACAACATCAGTATCAAGTCGGTTCACCAGAAGGGCCGGCAGACCAATGGAAAAGTGCCGGTGGTGATGATTACCCACATGGCAAAGGAAGAATGGGTTCAAAAGGCCTTAACCCAGATATCTGCCACCGATTCTGTGGCCGGAGACCCCATCGTCATCCGAATTGAAGAAGATGTCCAGGAATAGCGTGATAAAAACATCGTGAAGAAAAATCCCGGGAGCAACCCAATGAAAATACTTGTAGCAGATCTGGAAGGGGTGTTTTTACCTGAAATATGGATCAATGTCGCCCTGAAAACAGGAATAGAGGAATTGAAACTCACCACACGGGATATCAGCGATTATGATGTGCTGATGACCAAACGCTTGTCCATTTTAAAGGAAAACAAATTGAAAATCCAGGACATCCGCCAGGTGATATCCACCTTAGAGCCTCTGGAGGGGGCGCGGCAGATGCTGGACTGGATCCGGGAACAGGCCCAGATACTCATCCTGTCCGACACCTTTGAGGAGTT
The DNA here is from genome assembly GCA_018816605.1 of Pseudomonadota bacterium. Next base: position 8,274 of record JAHIVS010000576.1, on the reverse strand, counting down.
TGCAAAGCCCCTCATGGCAAAGCTTGGGTTCCCGGCGTTGCTCTGTCATAACCTTACCATTGATGCAGACGGCAATATCACGGCCTACAGGCTTCGCATCGACAACCAGAAAGCCCGTGCGGTAAAGGCATTACAGTCTTTGAACTACCAGGTCATTGCCTTTGGGGATTCCTATAACGACATTGGGATGCTCCAGGCGGCAGACAAGGGATTTTTCTTCTGCCCGCCGGCTTCCGTGGTGACGGATTTTCCGCACATACCGGTCGTCCGGAATTATGGGGAATTGAAAACCATGATCACTTCATCCCTGGAAGACGAATGCTGAATCTAGATCACTTCAAAAAGATCCGGGTCCTTGTGATCGGTGATCTGATGATTGACGAGTACCTGTGGGGCAGTGTGGACAGAATCTCGCCGGAGGCGCCGGTTATGGTGGTGTCCATTGAAAAAGAAAGCCAAACCCTCGGGGGGGCGGGAAATGTCATCAACAATCTGGTTGCCATGGGAGCCAAGGTTGTTGCCATTGGCACGGCCGGAACCGGCAAGGCCGGCCGGATGATTTTTGAAAAACTGGCCGAGCTGGGGGTTGAAACCGACGGGATTGTCAGTGAACCGGAAAGGCCCACCACCCGGAAAACCCGTATCATTGCCTCCAATCAGCAGGTGCTCAGGATTGACAGGGAAATAAAAAAACAAATCACCTGTTCCACCCTGGAAAAACTGATGGCTGTTATTGAAAAAAAAATTGCCGGCGTGGATGTCATCATTATTTCCGACTATGACAAGGGCCTTGTGACAGGAGATCTTGTTGCAAAAACAGTGGCCCTTGCCCGGACCCGCGGCATCCTGATCCTTGCCGATCCCAAAGCCCTTAACTTTTTAAAATATGCCAGGGTCTCGGTACTCACGCCCAATAAAAAAGAAGCAGGCCTTGCCGCCAACATGGAAATCTTAACCGAACAGGACCTTTTCCTGGCAGGGGAAAAGATTATGCTTCAGGCGGGCCTTGAACGATTGCTCATTACCTGCGGCAAGGACGGAATGGTCTTGTTTGAAACAGGAATGCCCCCCCATGTGATCGCCTCAAAGGCCCGGCAGGTGTTTGATGTTTCCGGAGCAGGGGATACGGTCATCTCATTGCTGGGTCTTGGCCTGGCCGCAGGTGCCTCCTTCCATGATGCCGCCATGGTCGCCAATGTGGCTGCCGGGATAGTGGTGGCCAAGGTTGGGACGGCAACCGCTTCCCTTGCCGAATTAAGACAGGCCCTGGAAAATTGAGCGGGGAAAATGATATGCCTATAAAAAAGACTTGACTTAAGCTGCGGTTTGCCCTATATTTATCGGGTTGTTGCGGGGTGGAGCAGTCTGGTAGCTCGTCGGGCTCATAACCCGAAGGTCGTTGGTTCAAATCCTTCCCCCGCTACCAAAAATATTCAAGGCCTTGTTTTTACAAGGCCTTTTTTATTTTTGGGTTTCCGTTTTTGATTCTGTGGACAAATTGCCCCAAAAAATTAAAAAAAAGGGGGTTTATGATTTTGGACAAGGGCTTGCGCTTAAAAAAAAGCTTGTGATAATTGCCTATCGTTGGGCTAAAGGAATCCGGGGCCTTACCGGCGCATCCTTTATGAAGTTTCAATTCCATATAAACCTCAATTGCCTATCAACATCAGCCGTTTCATAAGTGCCAACAGCTTTATTGCCCTCGGTTGCCATAAAGATCCTAGCCCGGGGTGGATCACAATTAAGGCAGCAGCAGCCTGATGAGTGACAGAATCATTGATTGGAAAAAATTAATTACAGGGTTTAGAACGCCTAAATAAAGCAGCCCGATAATAATAAAAAATCCATACCGCTCAAGACGGAAAAGGTGTTTTTGAATATTTGGGGGTGCAAATCCCATAAGAATTTTCGACCCATCGAGAGGTGGCAGTGGTATCAAATTAAAAGCTGCCAGGATTATGTTGATTTTGGCAAAATAAAACAGAAGCAGTGACAGCAGACCCGAAGGAGAAGGGGAGAGAAAGCGATCCAAAAAAAGGGCAGTAAATGCCAACAGCATATTTGCAATGATTCCTGCCGAAGAGACGGCGATCATACCCTTGCGCCTGTCACGCAGTCGGTTGAAATTCACCGGCACCGGTTTTGCCCAGCCAAAGCCGAAAAGAAAGAGCATGATGGTGCCCACAGGATCGAGGTGTTTTAGAGGGTTAAGGCTCAAACGGCCCAGAAGCTTGGCTGTCGGATCACCCATGCGATAGGCGACCCACCCATGGGACAGTTCATGAAAAATAATGGCATACATGAGCGGGATGGCGATGAGGACAAATGCAAGTGGATCTTTAAGCAACAAATTGAGCAGGCCCATGGACGGTCTCCTTGGCAGATACCATAAAGAGTTGAAGCAACAAGGTTAAGTGTGATTTTTTTTATGTGGGCATCCGGCTATCTTGCCGCAAGAACCAGGCAACAGGGTCAATAAGCATTCTGGAGAGAAGCTGATAATCTGAATTTTTTATCTGACAAATCATAGCCAGACAGCCCAGTCTCCGTAATCAAAGGTGCCGCTGCCATGATGCAATTTGCCTTCTTTTTGCAACTGCCGAAAAGCGTCACGCATCCGTGTCAGAATCTCAGGCTGAATATCCAGAGTGTGATGTGCCGGAAACACTTGCCTTGCCGGCAACGCAGACACCCGTTCCAGAGAGTTGAGGTAACCCTCAGGATCCGTTGACGGATAGTAGGCAAATAGCGTGTCTTTATAAACCAAGTCGCCGGTAAAAAGATACCCCCGTTCCTTTTCCCAGAAACACATATGTCCCGGTGAGTGGCCGGGCGTATGCAACACTTCAATACACCGGTCTCCAATATCAATTGTATCGTTATGCTTTAGCACCCTTGTCGGATTTCCCTGAAAGAATTCGTATTTGCTTACATCATAACCTTCCGGTAAGTCACAGCGATCAACGACCATGGATCTTATCTGCTCCATTGTCAAAGGGAATTCTCCGCTAAGCCAGTTTAGTTCCTTCCCATGCGCGTAAAAGTCTGGAAAGTATTCATGACCGCCGATATGATCCCAGTGAATGTGGGTGGCGACTGCAGCCACCGGCTTGCCAGTCAGTTTTATAACTTGATCATAGATATTGCAGATTCCTAGCCCGGTATCAATCAGCAGGCTGTGTTCAGCGCCATTGAGGAGATAACAATGCGTTTCCTCCCAATGCCGATATTCGCTGATGATATGCGTTTCATTATCAATATGATCTATTGTAAACCAATTGTTCATTTTCTTTTCCCTTTAATTTTTGTTGTAAGGAAGCTTTCCCGGATTGGGTGCCTGAGATCTCTTATGAATCAAGTCTGGTAATTGTTTTTTCTTGATCCAATATGGTGCGAATGATGATTGCCAGTTCCTTTAATCCGGTCGGCTTTTCGACGTATTTCCGGATACCCAGCAGCATCGCCTGGTCATGGGATATGTTTTCACTATATCCGGTGCACAGAACGATGGGTAAATCCGGTCGGATTTTCAAAATATTGATGGCCAGTTTATCCCCTGTTATTCCGGGCATGGTCATATCCGTGATCACCAGATCAAATTTATGGGGATTTTTCTCAAATGCCTCAAATGCCGTTTTCCCATTTGAGAAAGAACTCACGCGATATCCCTGCTGTTCCAAAAAGGTCTGTGTCAGGCCAAGAATATTGTCTTCATCATCTGCCAGCAGGATGCCTTCCGTTCCCTGGATCGGGGGGGGATCAAGTGTGTCGGTATGCTGGGTGACCGTTTCTTCCCGGGTTACCGGAAAAAATACCTGAATGGCGGTACCCTGGCCCGGCTGGCTGGTGATTTTTATATATCCCTTGTGTTCTTTCACGATTCCGTGGACCACGGCCAGTCCCAGGCCAGTCCCTTCCCCAGGCGCTTTTGTGGTGAAATAGGGTTCAAATATTTTATCCAGTATTTGTGAATCCATTCCAATACCGGTATCGATGACTTCCAGTTTGAGATAGGTGCCGGGCAGTATGTCCAGTTCCCGGGAGCGGTCGGGCGATTCAACGTGTATCTCCTCCAGGCAGATTGTCAGAATGCCGCCGGTCTTTTGCATGGCGTGATAGGCGTTGGTGCATAAATTCATTATAACTTGATGCATTTGCGTGGGATCTGCCAGAATCCTTGATTTGTTAGTGATTTTTTCCTGTATTTCAATGGTGGCAGGGATGGAGGATCGGATCAGTTTTATCGCGTCTTTTACCACCAGATATAATTTTATCGGATGTTTTTTCTGATCGGATTTTCGGCTGAACGTAAGGATTTGTTGAACCAGATCGGCGGCTTTCTGTGCACATTCAATGGTTCGGTCGATATCTCTTTTCGCCTTTTCGGGTTCATTGATATGCTTTTTTGCCATCAGGGAAAATCCAAAGATTCCCGTGAGAATATTATTAAAATCATGGGCAATCCCTCCGGCCAGGGTTCCAATGGATTCAACTTTTTGGGATTGCAGCAATTGTTTGCGGATTTTCTCTTTTTCCCTTTCCCCATATCGTTGAACCAAAACGCTGGCCAGGGTATTGGCAATTGTCTTGAGGAACGCTTCCTCCTGAGGGTCCTGCTGGTGTCCGCTTTTTACATAAATGTTGATTACCCCCAGGACAGCCTGTTTTGCCAGAATGGGGACACAATAGTGGCCATGATCCTTAGCCCCTTCAAGGCGGATATCATGGCGGTCATCCACATGACTTGCAAATACAATTTCCTTGGACAGGGCCGCACGGCCGCAAAGGCAGTTTCCAAAGGACAACAAGCGGCACTTTTTTTCATGGTCTTCTGAAAACCCCCGATGGGTTTTCATGACCAGCACCTGCGGGTCATCTTCAACCAGGGAAATAGATCCCATGGATTCAAAAGACAGCCTGGGCATTGCCAGAATCAGGTCAAGGCATTGTTCAAGAAGTGTTTGTAGACTGCTCTCTCCCAATGACGCTTCCAATAATGTATTGACAATTGTTTGGGTATCATGGCTATGCTTCAGGGCTGTCTGGGCAAGTTTTCGCTCTTCAACCTTTATGGCCAATTGATGGTTTGCATCTACCAGTTCAGCCGTGCGCTCAACTACCAATTTTTCGAGATCTGCGTGGATTTTCTGAAGGGATGCATCTGCCTTATCCTTTTCAACCATATTCCGGCCGGCTTTTATCAGGATGGTAAAAAGAAAAATAGTCATGGCAGTGCTAAAAAGAATGAGGGTTTGTGTGAGGTGATTGAGCAATTGGCTCAAAGCCTGTTTGATGGGCGTAATATCTGAATAGATTTCTATTGCACCTTCAAAACCGGACGTCCCCATCAATGGCATGTATGTTTCTATCACGTCGGCGGATACGGTTCGGCCTTCAAGGGTGGTTGAATTTTTTCTGACCAGGTGGTTGACAATCTTTCCTTTGGCGACCAGGGTATGATAGTAGTCATGGGTATTGACCTTTCCAATATCCTGTGAATCTGTTGAAAATATCGTTTTCCCGGATCTGGAAAAAATTTTTATTTTTTCCAGATGGAGATCCTTTTTGAATGTGCGCATTTTTTCTTGGTCGCCCAGGGAGAGGGGCAAATTTGTCTTGATTGCTTTTTCATTCAAAACGGTGTGCATTAAATGGGAGGCGTTTTTTATGGCCTCTTCTTTCAAATGGGTTGTCAGCAAATGGACAATCTGTGGAAAAAGAACATAGGTGCTGAAAACAGGAAAAGCAATCGCGATGGACAGCATGGTCATCAGAATGATTCTGAGCAGGGGATTTTTAATAATGTGGACCAGGATATTTCCATAGGTCGTTTTTTCAACAGAAGTTCTATTGGGCATGGGGTAACCTTAAAATTGAATTCACAAGTTCAATCAACGAAAATAGCATATGTTTTTTTTGTGTATCGAACATATCAACCCCCCAAAAAAAGCGTGCTGGAAATGAATCCTTTGAAGATATGATTGGAGGATACTATAATTTGGGTGCCATTGGAATGGCTAAATTTAAAATGGACACAGGTGCAATATCATAAAAGCCATTGATTTCATTTTCGGCACAGGTATAATGACCGGATATGCCAATGGAAAACCGATAACAAATGAGGAACAATGAAAATAATTACAACCCACAAAGGTTCGGATTTTGATGCCCTGGCAAGCCTTGCGGCTGCTATGATTTTGTATCCGGACGCAAAACCGGTATTGCCCGGTTCGGTCAATGCCAATCTGAAGACATTTTTATCCATCCACAAGGATTTGTTTGATTTTTATTCTCCTGAGGAGATTGAGTATACCGAAGTGGACACATTGATTGTTGTGGACACCCATACCTGGGAACGCCTTGATCAGCGGATGGACGGATTGAAGGAAAAACAGGATCTGAAGATCATTGTCTGGGATCACCATGTTCAAGGTGATATGGATATCCAGGAAAAAACAATAAAGGAGACAGGGGCAACCATTACCCTGCTCATACAGGAAATAGAAAAACAGAGGAAGCTGATCACCCCGATCCAGGCCACTCTTTTTTTAATGGGTCTTTATGAGGATACCGGGAATCTGTCCTTTCCCTCCACGCTTCCGGAGGATGCCTATGCAGCCGGTTTCCTGCTGGACCGGAAAGCAGACTTGAATATTCTGGCCACTTTTTTAAAACCGGCCTATAGCAAAAGACAAAAGGACATTTTGTTTGACATGGTTCAGAAAGCGGAACGGACCGAATTGGGGGGCTTTTCCTTTAGTATGTCCCAGCTGGATATCACCGGGAGGGTGCAGAATCTGGCCATGGTCGTGCAGATGTACCGAGAAATTGTGAATGTGGATGTCGCCTTTGGTATTTTCAGGGATATTGAACAGGATAAGTGCATGGTCATCGGCCGAAGCAGTGTGGATGAAATCAATATCGGCGTTATCATGCGAAGCATGGGGGGGGGGGGACACCCCGGGGCTGGATCGGCCTTGTTAAAGGGGGTCAATCCTGCAACCATTCAGGAGATGATCATAGAGCTGGTCGGCGGCAACCAGTATTCTTCGGTCATGCTGTCGGATATTATGTCCTATCCCGTGGTTACGGTGAAGGAGGATGCCCTGGTCGAAGAGGTGGCCATGGTGTTAAGGGATTTGGGCTGTACCGGCATGCCGGTTGTGGACAAGGATGAGAATCTGGTGGGGGTGATTTCCCGGCGGGATTTTAAAAAAATCAGAAAATCAAAACAGATGCAGTCTCCCATCAAGGCATTTATGAGCCGAAAGCTTGTGACCATTTCCCATGAGAAAAGTGCCATTGAAGCCGCCAGGCTCATGATCAAGCACGATATCGGCAGAATTCCCGTGATGCAGGAGGGTAAACTGATCGGTATCATCACCCGGTCCGATGCCATGCTCTATTTCTACGATCTTTTGCCCGATTGAAGGGTTTTCTGGTTCAGATTTTGAGTTTTTTGGCGGCTTTTATGGCCAGTTGCTCCCTGAAAATTTTCGAATTGTGACGGATATCCACTGGAAATTTTTTTTCAATGAAGATATGCACAATTCCCGCGGTTAAGGGATTGGATTTGGCAAGGGCCAACAGTTCCTGGATAAAGGCGGGTTTGTTGTCGATTCCTGAATTGGGCTCAATGAAGATCACCGGTGTCTGATGTCCCTTGGGCCCCACACCTGCCAGAGCACTCCTGAAAACCTTTTTATGGTTATTAAATATGGCTTCAACCGGAATGGTGAACAAGAGTTCTTTGCCCGTGTTCACCCGATGGCTTTTTCTGCCGCAGAACCAGATCCGACCTTTTGAATCCTGCCATCCCAGGTCTCCCATGCGGTGCCAGAACGTTCCGCCCGAATCCGGGATTTTTGACAGAAGATCCGCTTCCCGGTTGTTGAAATATTGTTTGGTTACAAGATCTGCCTGAACGGCTATTTCACCCACCTGGTTTTCAGGTACCATAAGGGTCTCCCGCATCTGGGTGATGGGATCATCGGTTATTTTTAAAAGACGGATGGCTGTATTCTGGATGGGTCTGCCAATGCACATGCCAAAGCCCTGCTCACTTAAGCGTTTGGTTTCCGATAAAATTTCATGGGATCCGATGGAGATGATGGGCACCGCTTCCGTGGCACCATAGGGGGTATGGATCTGGGCATTCTCTGAAAGCATGGTTGAAAATTGTTCAATGTTGGCAGGGCTGACCGGAGCTCCGGCAGACACAACCCGTCGGAGGGAGGGCAATTTGATCTCGTTTTCCTTGCCGTATTTTCCCAC
>JAHIVS010000575.1 GCA_018816605.1 Pseudomonadota bacterium | reverse complement strand
CATTGTTTTGCATGACTCCAATGGCTGGCAGAATTTTAACTCCCTGTTTATCAATTCCTACGCCATGGGGTCCCAGAATACCCAGTGGGATGACTGGGATTTTCTGGTCCATGACGGCGGGTCCTTCAATGGCTGGAATACCATTGGAAGTATTCCCGGCAACGGTATCTGGCAGGTGGCCCAAGGGTATACCTATACCATGACCAACGGAACCAGCACCACCCATCGCCAGAATTCCCCCAATGGTATTGACAGCAATTTTCTGACGGCATGGAGTGCCGGCAGTAACTGGAAAAACACAAGCCGATACGTTTATTCCTACAGCTTTGCAGGCCTTGAAATCGATCTGTCCGGCGGTGCCTTTATCGCCTTTTCCCCCTATTGCGCCAATGACGTAATCGGCGGAGAAATGAATCCCGTGCCGGAACCGGCCACCATGGCCCTTCTGGGCATAGGCCTTTTGGGGTTGGCCGGAATTGCCAGGAGACGCGGGGGCAAATAGGGCTTTTTTCTAGAATACAAAACAAAAAGGCAATGCTCCCATGGCATTGCCTTTTTTGTTTATGGATCGGCCGACATCATTTTTCAGATCCCAAATATAATTTGCCTGTTGCTGCCAGATTTTGTATGGTTCTTTTGTCCATCAAAGTTTGCTGAAGTTCTTTGTTTCCCAGGTGGAGGTTGTATTGGTAAAAAAACAAACCTATGAAGAGTTGGAAAACAGGATTAACGCATTAGAGAAAGCTGCAGAACAAAATGCTGAGTCCACCGATAATGCAAAGTATCGTCTTCTGTTCGAAAAATCCAAAGATGCGATCATGATACTTGAAGAGGGGAGATTTGTCGACTGCAATCCGGCAGCAGCAGATCTGCTGGGCTATAAAAAAAATGAACTCGTTAAACTTCATCCGTCACAAATATCGCCGGACACCCAGCCGGACGGCCAAAATTCCTTTGAAAAAGCAAAAGAAATGATGGCCCTTGCCTTGGAAAAGGGCAGTCATTTATTTGAATGGAATCACATTCGGGCAAATGGAGAGGTTTTTCCCACAGAGGTTCTGCTAACACGGATTTATTATCTGGGCGGCATGCCGATACTTCATGTTATTTTGAGGGATATCACCCATCGCAGGCAGATGGAAGCCTTCCATCAAAAAGAAAAAGAAACGCTTTCGACAATTCTGGAAAGCACCCCCCATGGCATTGCCTTGATTGACGGTCATGGTAAATATCTCTATGTAAACCCATATTTTACAAAAATAACCGGATATACGCTCAAGGAGATCTCCACCAAAGACGAGTGGTTTAAAAAGGTATATCCGGACGAAACATATCGCAGGATGGTCTTTGAAACATGGAATGCAGACAGCAAGGGGTCAGCCGGTGCAAAGGATCGTGAATTTAAGATTTGCTGTAAAAATGGCCGGACAAAGCATATAGAATTCCGATCAACGTTTACCAAGGACTTGAAAATTTCCGTATTGACCGATGTTAGCGTAAGAAAATCATCAGAAGCGGTGATCAGGGAAAAAGACAGATTGCAGGGGGTCCTTGAATTGTCCGGTGCGGTTTGCCATGAAATGAACCAGCCGTTAATGAGCATTCAGGGATATTTTGATCTTATTCTGATGGATATTTCCCAGGACAGCCCCTTTTATTCAAAAATTGTTAAAATCCAGGCCCAACTGGACAGATTGTCAAATATCACCAAAAAACTGATGGAAATTTCAAGATACGAAACAAAAGATTATCTCACAGAAAAAATTGTGGATTTGGTCAAAGCATCAAACACAAATATTAAAATGGCCAGGCCAGGGGAATCAGCACCGCGGCAAGAAAGATGACGATCAGGTTCAACAGCATTCCCAGTTTGAAATAATCGGAAAACCGGTATCCCCCCGGGACATACACCAGCAGATTGGTCTGGTACCCGATGGGCGTTGCAAAACAGGCACTGGCACCAAAACAGATACCAACGATAAAGGGTTTGGGATCAACCCCAAGGGAAACAGCCGTTGATACGGCAATGGGAAGCAGCAGCACAGCCGTGGCATTATTGCTTAAAATATGGGTACAGATGCTGGAAAGAAGAATGATACCGACCAGGACAGGATGTGGGCCCGTGCCTTCAAAAAAAGACAGGAAAAAATCAGCATACACTTTTGTCGCACCTGTTTTTTGCATGGCAACGCCCAGGGCGATGGTTCCGATGATCAGGAGCAGCACTTCCGATTGCAGAGATCGGTAGGCATCTTTTAGGCTTAAGCAATGGGTGAGTGTCATTAAAAAGACACCGGTTAAGGAGCAGACCATGATATCTGCCACCCCAAAGGTGGCGGCAAGCACGACCATGGCGAAAATACCCACGGCAAGCCTGGCCTTTTCCCTGTCGATCAAGGCGTGATGGATATCTTCAATAATAACAAAATCAGTGCTTTTGCGGATCTTTGAAAGCTTATTCCGGGGGCAGCGGACCAGGATGATATCACCGATTTTGAGTTTGACACTTTGTATTTTCCGATAGGAATAGTGATGGCGGCGGCTTCGTATGGCAATAATCTGAATGTCTGAATCATCTTTCAGGTCCGTAGACAAAAGCGGTTCCCTTAGGAGCGTTGACAATGGCGGAACAATCAGTTCAACGATCAGGTCGTCTTTTAGTCCGCCGCCAAAGGCCATGCCTTCCTCGCCATGGGCAAGCTCCAGGATCTGTGTTTTCAAGACAGAAACCAGATCTTCCGCAGACCCTTTTACCAGAAGGATGTCCTCCTGTTTTACCGATATCCTGGTCCGGGCCGGATCAAAAATATTTCCGTTTCGAAAGACCTCAATTACATTTAATCCAAAACGCTCCTGGGCAAATTCGATAATATCCCCATTCCCAATCAGGGAACTGTTCACCGGGACAATCAGTTCTGCTATGTATTTGTTTTGTTTTTCTCCCTCCAGTTCACAGACCGGAGCTGTTCGTCCGGGCAAAAGTTTCGGGGAGACAAAAAAAAGGAAAATTATGCCCAAAACAGCAATGGGAACGCCGATTTTCCCCAGTTCAAACATGGAGAGGGGGTCATATCCGGCCAGGGCAGAAAGATCACTGACAATAATGTTGGTGGACGTCCCGATCAAGGTGCAGGTTCCGGCCAGTATGGACACATAGGACAAAGGAATCAAAAGTTTTGAAGGGGAAAAATCGCATTCACAGCTCAGTCCCATGACAATGGGGATAAACAAGACAACAACCGGTGTGTTGTTGATAAATGCAGAGGCCAGGGCCACACTTGTCAGAATCAGAATATAGGCATATGTTTTATTTGCCTTTGAAAAGTGCAGCAAAAGCTCGGTTACAAAACCGACAGCCCCGGTGCGGATAAGGCCATGGCTTAAAAGAAACATGGCGCCAACGGTGATCACGGCCGGGTTTGCAAACCCGCCTACCGCTTCTTTGGGGGTCAGGATCCCGGTTAATGAAAGAACCACCATAATGCCCATGGCGGTTTTGTCGACGGATATTTTTTCTGTTACCAGCAAAAACAATGTGACAACAAGAATCAGAGAAACCCAAATAATGTGCAGATCAATCCCAAACATCGCTTCAACCCCGGAAAAAATTATCATTGTGTCCATGAAAAGCAACTGCCATTGTAACCCTTGTTTGTACTTTTTACAAAGCGGAAAATAATTAAAACCAGCGGAAGGTCTTCCACCTATATCATGATACAGAACTTTAAAGGGAAAAAGATAAAACAATTATATGAGGGTGCACGGGTTCCAGAATTGGAGGCTCTTGCCAGACAAGCCGAAAAACGGCTCCGGGTTCTGGATGAAGAGATGTATTTTTAAAATTTATTTTCAAATCCCCCTGGGGAACTTGAATTTTTTTCAACTTAAATGGGATAAAATGATTATCACTATTTGATATTAATATTATGTGGTAGGGCATTATATAATGGTTTTTCAAGGGTTTTGGGGCCGATTTTCCGGTGATGATCTGTACAAGATATCATGAGAACTTTTCCCGGCAGGAGGCCCTGAATGCCGGAATCAGGAAATTTATTCAGAACCCGATCACCGGTACCGAGCTCTTTAAGGCCGTCCGTGAAGGGCTGGATGGTTGTCAGGTGTCCTCCAAAGCTTCAGAGTGATATGAATGGAAAGAACGCCTGTCAGTATGAAGCGCCGGCTTTGTTTTTTGGGGTCCAGCCATCTTTTTTAAACGGAATACCGAGCTTTCTCATCCGGCTCCTCAGCGTGTTGGGGTTCATGCCGAGTTTTTCCGCCGCGCCATTTTTCCCGTGAATTTTTCCCCTGGTCAGAGCCAGGGTTGCTGCGATATGATCTTTCAGGATTTCGTCCATGGAAGAAGACACTGCAGTGGTTGAGACGGAAGTGAAAACCGCCGGGCCAGAATCCTGAGAGCGGGTCAGTTCTTCCAGTTTCAGGTATCTGAAATCTTCTTTGCCCTTCATATGGATCAGGGATCTTTCGATGAGGTTTTCCAGTTCCCGGATGTTTCCCGGCCACGGGTACTCCTTTAAGACCCTGATGTCTTCAGCCCTTATAGTTGGCTCTTTCTGGATTTTCAGCTTGATGCATTTCTGTTTGACAAAATACTGCACCAAAGAGGGGATATCCTGGCTTCGGTGACGAAGCGGTGGAATGATGATGGGAAAAACGTTCAGGCGGTAAAAGAGATCCTCCCGAAAGGCGTTCCGGCGGATCATATCCGTAAGGTTCCGGTTGGTCGCACTGAGGACTCTCACATCCACAAAAATGGGGGCTGCCCCCCCCACCCTTTCAATGATACGGTTTTGCAGAACCCTCAACATCCGGACCTGGGCATGCAGGGGGAGTTCTCCAATCTCATCCAGAAAAAGGGTGCCGGTGTGGGCCCGTTCAAAACGTCCTTTTTTCTGTGTCAGGGCACCGGTAAACGCCCCTTTTTCATGGCCGAACAATTCGCTGTCGATCAAAGTATCCGGTATGGCGCCGGCATTGACCTTGATAAAGGGACCGCTGCTTCGCCCGGAAAGCTGATGGATGGCATTGGCGACCAGTTCCTTTCCCACCCCGGTTTCGCCCAGTATCAATACCGGGCTGTCCACGGAAGCCACTTGCCGGACCTGTCTCATGACATCCTTGAGACCGGTGTTGGATCCGATGATCTCAAGGCCGAGCCGGGAAAACAAAGCCTCGTCGGGATACGCCGCACTTCTTTCCGCCAGCATTTTCCCCAGAAGAGATATCCGGTATTGGCGGACGGCGCTGAAAGCGGCCATTCTGACGGGATGGTACAGCAGGGATATGAGACGGGTATGGGAATCATTGAATTTGTCCCAGCCGAATGCCTGAATGATGAATACCGCACGCTTGCCGTCTTCCAGGATATCCAGGTCGACCACGATAAAGGACTGGTCCTTTCTTTCCGGCCAGAACAGATCGTCCTTGAAATCGGTTTTCATGTCAAGGCGGTTGAAGACCTGGATCTGTTGACCTTCGTCTTTCAGCCGCCTGTAGGATCTTCTGAACAGATCTTTCGGGATATAGGTCACCAGATCCGGCCGAACGCTTTTTCCGTCGTCCGCGGCCGCAATGGTGATGAGCGCAAGGGTCTCCAAATCCAGAAGCTCCAGAAACAGAATGTCCGCGGGCATATGCCGGCGCAGGTGTGCCATCAGATGAATGAAGGCGGTTTCAATACTGAGGTTCTCGCACAGGCAGGAAACGGCTTTCTGAAAGAACTGATTTTCATTTATCGGGTTTGTCAAGGCGTCTTCCCTTCTTGGGAAAATTTGTTAAATGAAACAACAATATCACAATTTTGTTAAATAAAGCGAAGATATTTGTGTTTTATCACAATTTTTTTCTTTTCTGATTTTAACTAACTGAATTTAAACCTCTATTTCTTTGGCAGGCCCATGGCACGGATTCTGCTCTATCCCTTATCCAAAGGATCGTTCGGATTCGAAATGACAGACTGTTAACGGAGGAATTGAAATGAAACAGAGCCGAATTGAAGAATTGAAAAAGAAATATAGTGACCGGTCACCACTGGAATTTGAAAACCCTGAAATTGTAAATTTTTTTGAACGAATGCTCATGGAAAATAATTTCAAGCATCTGGTTCAGAGCTATTCCGGAATGCCGACCTTTTTAAAAACCCCCTATAACCCGGATCTGTCCCAATGCGACATCGCCCTGATCGGCATCCCCATCGACCTGGGGGTTGTGGACCGGCCAGGTGCCCGTTTCGGGCCGAGATCGGTGCGTGAGCATTCGGATCTGGCCGCAGGCCCCATGCATCACGTCAGCGGGATCATTCCATTTGATCTCTGCAGGGTGGCAGATGCCGGTGATATTTATTTCACACATCTCTACTCCCTGGACAGCATGATCGAAGAGATTTATACCCATTACCGCCAGGTAAAGTCGGCGGGCGTCGTGCCCCTTTCCATCGGCGGTGACCATTCGGCCACCTACCCCATCCTCAAGGCGCTGGGTGCGGACCGCCCCCTGGGACTGATTCATTTTGACGCCCATTCCGATACCACCGGAGAATACGGCGGAAGCCTCTATTATAATGCCACGCCGGTTCGCAATGCCGTCCTGAACGGATTTGTGGACCCGGACCGGACCATCCAGATCGGCATCCGGGGCCGGTGCGAAATCTTCTGGGATTTTGCCAGGGACGCGGGCATCAAAATGATCCATGCCGAAGAATGCTTTGATCTTGGCCCGGACCGGATTCTTGAGACCATACGGGAAACCGTGGGCGACGGACCCACCTATATTACCGTGGATGTGGATGTATTTGATCCGGCCTATGCACCCGGTACCGGCGAGCCTGAAATCGGGGGGTTACGGCCCCGGGACGTCCAGAAAATCATCCGCGGGCTGAGCGGGCTTTCCTTGGTGGGCGGTGATGTCATGGAAGTGTCCCCGCCCTATGACGTCTCCGGCGTAACGGCGCGGCTGGCTGCCCAGATCATGTTTGAAATCCTGTGTGTCCTGGCCGAGTCTGTGGCCCATGGAAAGAAGCGGTCATGATGGATCGCAGGCCAATGTTTAAAAACAGGCCGCGCACACTTTGTTTCGATCCTGCAGCCT
Source organism: Pseudomonadota bacterium (assembly GCA_018816605.1). Next base: position 4,297 of record JAHIVS010000575.1, on the reverse strand, counting down.
GCACCGGATGCGGGATATGCGAGCTGATGTGCGCTCTGCACCGTGAAGGAACCGGAGGACCGGCAGCAGCCCGGATACGGATCCTGGGGGATGCGCTTTCGGCCGAATATCAGGTCAGCGTCTGCCGGCAATGCCTGGCACCCAGCTGTTATGCCGCCTGTCCCTATCCGGGGCAGGCCATGCGGATCACTCCGGAAACAGGAATCATCCGGATTGACGAGGCCGCCTGCCAAGGGTGCCGGGAATGCATGCAAGCGTGTCCTTTGACGCCCCCGGCCGTCGGGTTTAATGCGGAAAAACGCAAGGCCTTCAAATGCGACCTCTGCGAAGCGGAATCCGGCAGCCCCATTTGTGTGTCCTATTGCCCGAGTGGTGCCCTATCCATCCAACATCATCAAAAAGACAGGAAAAAACAGAAAAAATGACTTCCAAGGCATTCTCCGGATGGGCCGGCAAGATTCTGAATGTGGATCTTTCCGCCCGAACAACCACCATCATTCCGACATCCCATTATGCGCCGGAGACATATATCGGCGGCGTCGGCCTGTGCACCAAAATATTCTGGGATATGGGGTGTCCCGATGTCGGCGCCTTTGATCCCAAGAGCCCCCTGATGATCGCCGTGGGCCCGCTGACCGGGCTTCCGGGGCAGTTCAACCGGGCAGAGATCGCCGGGATCGCTCCCCAGAGCCACCCGGGGGAGTATTTTGCCTATTCCGGGTTCGGCGGCGTGTTTCCCTCCCGGATGAAATATGCCGGATATGACGCCATCGTGATCCTTGGCCGGGCGGATACGCCGGTTTATCTGTCCATCCGGGATGACAGGGTAGAGATCGCCGATGCAACGGACCTCTGGGGGCTGGATCTGATCGAAACCCAGCGGGTGATCAAAGACAGAAACCCGGATATGTCCGTTCTCACGATTGGGCAGGCCGGCGAAAACCTGAGCCGGATCGCCGTTATCGGCACCGATACGGGCAGTACGGCCGGCCAGGGCGGGTTCGGAGCCGTGATGGGGTCCAAAAACCTCAAGGCGGTCTGCATCTCAGGATCCGGAAAGGTCTCCATTGCCCGGCCCGGGGATTTTGAATCCCTGATCGCCTATGCAAAATCCAAAGGAGAATTCTCAACCGGCGCCTTCCAGAGATTCGGCCGTGGGCCCATTCTTGAAGGGGATTTTGCCAAACGGATGGTGTCCAAGTACCGGAAGAAAACCACCGGCCCCTATGGTTGTCCATTCCAGTGCATGGGATTTTACGATGTCCCGGGAATCGGCAAGGGTGCGGGTATGTGCGCCTCCTGGTGGTATGGATTTTTCAGCCAGGACGAGCGGGTGGCCTTTAAGGCGCTGCACGATGCACAAAGGCTCGGGATCAACCATTTTGACCTTTTGGGCCTCGTGTTTACGGTATTTGAAACCATTGGAAATGATATCGTCAGCCCGGAGGAATGGATGGCGGCCGGTTTTCCGCTGCCCGTCAATTTCAGGGGAGAGCTCAGCGAATATGAATGTGTGGACCGGCTTCTGCAGGGGATTGCCCAGGGCAGGGAACCGTTTGCAGACGGAGCACTCCGAGCCCTTCTGAAAATTTCGGAAACCGTATCGGCCAAAGAGGACTTCCGGCGGATCATTGATATCCGGTTTCCGGCCTGGGGATATTTCAACCATTATTACGGATGGATGGGGCTTAGTCTGCACATGGCCCTGGACAGCCGTGAGGCCGGGGATTCCACGGACGGGTACCTGTCTTTCAACCGGGAAGGCGAGCATCCCATTCCCCTCCAGGACCTGGAAAACCATTTCAAGGTACCGTGCGGCATCAAAACCTATGCAGATCCGGAAACCGGAACGTCCGAAACCGCCTATGACGGTATCGAACATCAGACCATCTGGGTTCAGCACAACCAGAGCCTGAAAAATTCATTGCCCATGTGCAATTTCGCCTCTTTGCCGGATCTCTTGTTTCATCCGCCTGAAATGGATATCCGCATTTTTCAGAGCCGGGCCTTTTCAGCGGTCACGGGTGTGGAAAAGGACCCGGACGCCCTTTGGAAATCGGGCGAGCAGATATGGAACCTGCGCCGGGCGGTTATGGTGAAACGGGAAAACCGGTCCCGGAAGACCGATACCCTGGCCGACGGTTTTTTCGATACCGAATGGATGGATGCCCAGCACGGGGATTTTTATTATACCGCATGGATCTACAAAGACCGGTTTGAATCGCTTAAAGAGCGTTTTTACAAGGCCCGCGGCATGGATACTGAAACCGGATTCCAGACACGGGAAAAACTTGAAGCGTTGTCCATGGGTGAGGTGGCAGACGAGCTGGAGCGGCTGGGGAAACTGGCCCCGGACCAACAAAATAACCCTGAAAAGAAAGGATGAAGATCATGAACACAAAGGCATTGGAAATGGAAAAACAGATACTGGCCCGTTATGAGGCCGGAACAGGGATCTCAAAGATCCTTCACGAGCGGGCCAAAAAGGTTTTCCCGGGCGGCGTGACCCGGAATATTGCCCATCTTTATCCCTATCCCACCTTTATGGAAAAAGGGGGGGGATGCTGGCTCTATGATTATGACGGCAATAAATATCTGGATCTTTTGAACGATTATACCGCCATTCTTCACGGGCATAACGATGCAGACATCACTGCGGCCGCAGGCGAACAGCTTCAAAAGGGGACCATTCTAACGGCACCCTCGCGGCTTCAGACCGATTTTGCAGAACTCTTATGCAGTCGCATTGAGTCCATGGACCAAATCAGGTTTGCCAATTCCGGTACGGAAGCCACCTTCTATGCCATCCGGCTGGCCCGGGCGTTCACCCAAAAACCCAAATTCATCAAAATGGATTTCGGATTCCACGGGTCCCATGATGCTGTGGAATGGTATGCCGGACCGGACTGCGACGACCGGGGCCTGCCCCTGGGGATCCCGGAAAACCCCGGAATTCCGGAAAGCACGAGGGAAAACGTGGTCTTTGCCCGATTCAATGACCTTCCATCGGTTGAACTTGCCTTAACGTCACACAAGGGGCAGATTGCCGCGCTTATTGTGGAGCCGGTGCTGGGCACCGGGGGCGTGATCCCCCCGGCCCCCGGGTTTCTGGAAGGATGCCGAAGGCTTGCGGATCAATATGAAGCCCTCCTGATTTTTGATGAAATCGTATCGCTGCGCTTTGCCGAAGGCGGATTCCAGTCCCTGGCCGGGGTGAAGCCGGATTTGACCACCATCGGCAAGATTATCGGCGGTGGATTCGCCATTGGAGCGTTCGGGGGCCGGAAGGATATCATGGCCCTGGTGGACCCGAATCTGCCGGAGGGGCAATGCATATCCCATTCCGGCACCTTTACCGGTGCCAATATTGTGATGGCGGCCGGGCTTGCGGCCATGAAAAAATATGATTCAGCCGCCGCCTCCCGGCTCAATGCCCTGGGCGACCGGCTCAGAGTCGGGATCAGCCACGCCTTTCAAAAAACCGGAATCAGGGGGCAGGCCACCGGGTACGGATCGGTCCTCGGCATTCACTGGACCGACGCACCCATTGTTACCGGCATGGATGCCATGATCGGCCAGATCGGTTCCGGAAACATGGCCACCCTTTTGAATCTTGAGCTTCTGAACCGCGGGGTGTGCATCTATGCCCGGGGAGGTTGCGCATTGAGCACTCCCACGACGGAAGTTGAAATCGACCATGTCATCCGGGTCTTTGAAGAAACCCTGGAGATGCTTAAGCCCTGCGCCGAGAACCAGGGATTAACCCGATAATCCTCCCATTCACAGACAAAATAAGGAGAAAAAAATGGCTCTGAAAATCGCCGCCATCCAGATGGCCTGTTCCAAAAACACGGAAGACAACATCAAAAAAGCGGACCGGCTGGTCCGGGATGCAGCAGACAAAGGCGCCCGCATTATCCTGCTGCCCGAGCTTTTCGAAACCCTCTATTTCTGCCAGGAAAAAAAATATGAATTTTATGAGCTTGCATCCACCCTGGAAGAAAACAGGGCCGTGGGGCATTTCCAGGATGTGGCCCGGGAACTTGAGGTGGTGCTTCCGATCAGCTTTTTTGAGAAAACCCCCACCGCCTTTTTTAATACCGTGGCCATGATCGACGCGGACGGCAAGATCCTTGGAAAATATAGAAAATCACATATTCCCGATGCGCCGGGGTATCATGAAAAATTTTATTTCACCCCCGGAGATACCGGTTTTCAGGTCTGGACCACCCGGTATGCCCGGATCGGGGCGCTGATCTGCTGGGATCAGTATTTTGGTGAGGCTGCCCGGATCCTT
>JAHIVS010000574.1 GCA_018816605.1 Pseudomonadota bacterium | reverse complement strand
TGTCAGGGAGGAGGTATCAATATGGTGCTCACCTTCCTGTGTCATGAGGATGATCTTGTCACCGCAAATCCGGGCTCCTTCCCGAAGGGTTTGGGATTCAGGCCGGGATGAAAAAGAAAAAATGCGGGAAGCAATCCGGGAAATTCGGGTTTCAAACCCTTCAATGGCTTGGTTGATGATGGCGTTGTCATGGAAGGTCTGGTTTTTGAAAATTTTCCATTTGGATTCGGTATACCCGTCAAACCCGTCATACCGGTCCAGATGATCTTCGGTCACATTCAGCAGGAGGGCAAATTCCGGCTTGAAGTTGCTGGCAAGGTCCAGCTGGAAACTGGAAATTTCGGCCACGATCAGGTCTGCCTTTTGTTCTGCCATGAGGTGTTCCACCAGAGGGGTGCCGATATTGCCGCCCATAAAAGTGGAAATGCCCGAGGCTTCCAGCATGTCCCGGATCAGGGTCGTGGTGGTGGTCTTTCCGTTGGTTCCTGTTATGGCGATGACAGGGGCCGTGTTATAATGGGAGAAAATATCCAGTTCTCCCATGATGGGAACCCCTTTCCCGGCGGCTGCCTTGAGGTAGACCATGTCCAGGGGGATGCCCGGGCTCACCACAATGGCCTCTGCACGGTCAAAGGTTTCCTGGTCGTGGAACCCGAGTTGGGTTCGGATGCCCAGGTCTTTGAGGAGCCTTTCTTCCCCGGATTTTGATTTGTCAATTTCCGTTGCCACGACATGTCTGCCCACCGAATGGAGAAACCGGGCCATGGACAGGCCCGAGCTGCCCAATCCAACGACCAGGTAATATGATTTTTTGGTTTCTTCCATGCCCTTTACCTTATCTTAAGTGTGCTCAATGAAATCAGGGCCAGGGTAATGGCGATGATCCAGAACCTCACGATGACCTTGGACTCATGCCAACCCTTGAGTTCAAAATGGTGGTGCAGGGGCGCCATCCGGAAGACGCGCTTCCCCTTTGAAAGTTTAAAATAGGAAACCTGGATGATAACGGACATGGCTTCGATGACAAAAAGCCCTCCCACGATGAGCAACAAAATTTCCTGCTTGGTAACCACGGCAACGGTTCCCAGGATGGCACCCAGGGGAATGGATCCGGAATCTCCCATGAACACCTGGGCCGGGTGTGCATTGAACCAGAGGAATCCCAGGCCCGCACCGGCCAGAATTCCACAGATAACGGTAATTTCTCCGGCCGATGAAATGTGCCGGACATGGAGATATTCGGCAAACTGGGTGTGGCCGGCCACATAGGCAAAAAACATATAGGTCACACTGGCCACAATATAGGGGCCTATGGCAAGTCCGTCCAATCCGTCTGTCAGGTTGACGGCGTTGGAGGTTCCCACGATCACCAGGCAGGCAAAGGGGATATAATACAGCCCCAGGTCCGGGGAGAAATCTTTAAAAAAAGGAATGGTCAGGGTGGTGTTGAAATCCGGGCATTTATAGATCAAAACTCCGATGATCAGCCCGAAAAGAACCTGGATGGTAAACTTTCCCCTGGCGGTAAACCCCATGTTTCTTTTTTTGATTTGCATCAGATAATCGTCAATAAAGCCGATAAATCCAAAAAGAAGAACGGTTAGCAAAAGGATGGAAACATAATGATTGGAGATGTTTCCCCAGAGAAGGGTTGACAGGAAAACGGAAAAAAGAATCAGAATCCCCCCCATGGTAGGTGTACCCTGCTTTCCCAGGTGGGACTTGGGCCCGTCTGTCTGGATGATCTGGCCGATCTGCATTCGGGAAAGCTGGCGGATGACAAAGGGGCCGAGCAAAAGGCAGATGAGAAAAGCGGTCAAACTGCCGTATATGGTTCTAAAGGTAATATACCGGAATATATTCAGAACTGAAAAATATTCACGCAATGGATATAAAAACTCGTAGAGCATGGACCTTAGATTCCCTTTCTGGTTGTGGGGGTTATTTTTGTCTTCATGTTTGCAATAATGGTTTCCATGGCCATGCCCCGGGACCCTTTGAAAAGAATCCAATCTCCTTTTCGGGCCAGGTGCACGGCATGATCGGCAATGTCCTGTTTGGATCCCCAGAAAATTTTGTCTTCTGAAAGACCTTTTTCTAGGGCACCCTGCCGCAGGTGAGCCACCTGCTCGCCAAACAGGTATAAGCGGGATACCTTTAGTTCTGCCGCAAGGTTTCCGATTTCCCGGTGGAGGTTGTCAGAGTCTTTGCCAAGCTCCAGCATGTCACCAAGTATGGCGATGGTCGTTCTTCCCTTTGCCATGAGCACTAGGGTTTTCAGGGCCTGGGCCATGGATGCGGGATTGGCATTATAGGTATCATCAATGAAAGAAATCCCATTGGGAAGTTGATCCATCTCCATGCGGCCGGAAACCGGGGTAAAGGCGGCAAGTCCTGTTCGGATACCCTGGCTTGAAATTCCGGCAATTTTTGCGGCCGCAATGGCGGCCAGGGCATTGTTGACCATAAAAGGAGCAGGAGAGCCAATGGAATAGGTGCTGGTGTCTTTTGTGTCTGCAAGCTTAAAGGTTGTGGTTTGGCCGGTAATTTTTAAATCCAGGGCACGGGTATCGGCCTTGATATCAGATCCAAAGAACACAAGCTGGGTGATTTTTTTGTTTTTTTGGGCACAGGCTTCCAGGATTTTCCGCCTGTCATCATCTGCAAAAATGACGGCGCTGCCGTTTTCCCTGACATGCTCGAAAATTTCACCCTTGGCCCTGGCAACATTGTCTGCAGTTTTTAAGCCTTCCAGATGGGCGCCTGCGGTATTGGTGACAACCGCAATATCCGGGCAGGCGATCTGGCAGAGCCTGGAAATTTCACCCGGGTGGTTCATTCCCATTTCAATGACAGCCCATTGGTGGGCAGAAGAGAGGGAAAGCAGGGTCAGGGGCATGCCGATTTCATTGTTGAAATTTCCCTTGGTTGCCAATGTATGAAACCGTGTTTGAAATATTTCCTGGGTGATCTTCCGGGTGGTTGTTTTGCCGTTGGAGCCGGTAATGGCGACCAGTTTTACATTTGAGCGCAGTCTTTGATACCTGGCAAGGTTTCCCAGGGCGGTCAAGGTGTCTTTTGACTCAAAAAAAATCGTTCCCGTTTCTTCAATCCGGCGGATAAGGGAGGGTGCAAGGGTGGCAACACACCCTTTTTGGGCCACAAAAGCCCGGATGCCTTTTTGAATAAGGTCCGGGATAAATCGATGACCGTCAAAAGTTTCACCCTTCAGGGCAAGGAAAATATCTGTGGGAATGATGGTCCTGGAATCTGTATTGATCCGGGTAAACAAATGGGAGGGGGCAAGGGTGTCCATCACAGGCGCAACACCCAGGGCACAGGACAGATCCTGTCCGCTCCATGGAATGGGGGTAAACCTTGTTTCGTATGCCTGACAGGCCCTGATCAGTTCTTCGGTGTCATCAAAGTGGATGGTGCCTGCATTGGTGATCTGGTAGGTTTCATGTCCTTTGCCGGCAACCACAATAATATCGGACGGATTGGATATCATGACGGCAAGTTCGATGGCTTTTTTCCGGTCCACTTCCTTGAGATAGCCTTTTTTCAACGGGCAGGCGGAAAGGGTTTCCT
>JAHIVS010000573.1 GCA_018816605.1 Pseudomonadota bacterium | reverse complement strand
GATAATAAGAAAGACCCCCGATTGGTGCAGGTGCAATCTGTTTTAAACAATGTACTTGTCTGCCTGATTTCAGAGAATATCGGCGGCAGCCTCTATTCCAAGCTGATCATCAACTCCTGCATCACATCCGTGGGAGCGGTGTGCGGCCTCTACCTGGAACAGATGCTGGCCAAAAAAAAGGTGAGACTTGTTTTTTTACGGATCATGGAAGAGGCCATGGCCGTTGCCGACGTCATGGAGATCAAGGTCGAAATATTTGCCGGAAAGCTTGATTACTACACCTTTCTTCAAAAAGGCGGAATGAGTTTGGCACTGAAGCGCCATCTGTTTTTACGGGCACTGGGATTTAAATACCGACGACTCAAATCGTCCATGCTCCAGTCCCTTGAACGAAAACAGCCAACGGAAATCGATTATTTAACCGGGTTTATCACGGAAAATGGCAAGAAACACCAGGTTCCCACACCGGTGAATGACCAGATTTTTAATATGGTCCGGGAGATTGAGCAGGGAAAACGGGCCATCTCGCCCGATAATCTGGACCAAATACGAATTTAAATCAGATCCGAATCTGACCTCCCTTTGTCAGAGCATCAAATTAAAAAGAAAAAAAATAAAGAACGATTATCAATCGATTTGTGATGCGGGTTAGTCTTAACGTCAAAAAGATAAGAATTAAAGGGGAAAATATTGATTCCAACTTTATGGGGTTTTATAAAAGAAACGAGTCTCGGCTTATCCCTTCACAAGATCGCTGATCTGACGGAATGGAGAAACTGGCTGGTTAACGCAATGTTTTTATGTGGTGCTATTTTTATCCCCCTTGGGGCGCTGTTCTCCATCCCTATTTTGTTATTTGAAAAGAACTATGATTTGATCTTCCTTGACGCCCTTGTCTGTCTCATCCTTCTCACCAAGTTTTTTTTCTTCCGGTCTCACAATCATCGGTTCTGGGCATTGTGCGGATTGATCATCGTGTATGTCATGACGATCTCCTTTTTTATAAGACTGGGTCCACACTATACCCGCACGGCCTGGCTTATGATGAACAGCGTGATGGCGGCGCTTTTTTTCGGAACAAGGGCCGCATTTATTACGGCCCTTATAAATTCCATCATATTGTTGAGCTGTTATTATTTTATCTCCCCTGAAAATTTGATCTGGGCCAAGGTACATGAGGACCCGTTGTCAACCTATTTGGGCTTTGTTGTCAATACCACCTTTATTGCCCTGGGTTCAAGCCTGCTCGTAGGCTTTCTCCTTGACCGTCTGGATATCGCTTTCAAAAAACAGCAGCAAATGAATCGTCGGTTACAGGAGAGTGAGCAGAAATATCGCTTAATTACCGAAAATGTTGCGGATGTGATCTGGACAACCGACATGGAGTTACATTTTACCTTTATCAGCCCTTCCATCTATCAATTGGAAGGGTATACGGTCAAAGAGGGGCTGGAAAGATCCATTCCCCAAATTCTGACGCCGGATTCACTGAAAAAGGTATCAACGATTTTTAAAAATAAACGAAAGCAGATAGAATCCGACAATGATGAGGGATGGAAACCCATCGTGTTTGAAGCAGAGCAATATTGCAAGGATGGTCGAATCATTTGGACCAGTAATAATGTCAGAATTTTGCCGGGCCCGGACCAACACCCCATCAGTGTGATCGGTGTCACACGGGATATTACCGAACGCAAGAAAACCCATGAGTTGATCATCCAGTCTGAGAAAATGCTGTCCCTGGGCGGCCTTGCTGCAGGGATGGCCCATGAAATCAATAACCCCCTGGCTGGCATGATACAAAGTGCCCAGGTTGTTCAGAATAGACTGACAAAAAATTATCCCGCCAATGAAAAAGCAGCAGAAGACTTAGGGGTTTCCATGGCGGTTATTCAAAGTTACATGGAAAAAAGAGATATTCTGAAACAAATTAGGAATATGAATGAAGCGGGCAGCCGTGCCGCAAAAATTATTCATAATATGTTAAGTTTTGCCAGAAAAGGCGATTCAATCAAGACCGAACATCAATTAAATGAAATTATTGATAACACCATTGAACTTGTGCAAAATGATTACGCTCTTGACAAAAAATATGATTTCAAACAGGTTGAAGTCATAAGAAAATACAGTTCCGGGATCCCATCGGTTTTATGTGAAGTCAGTAAAATTCAGCAGGTTTTGTTTAATTTATTCAAAAATGCATCCCAGGCCATGGGTTCCGGGCAAAAAATAATTAAAGATCCGAAATTAACCCTTCGCCTGTCAAGGCTGCAAAATTGGGTGTGCCTTGAAATAGAGGACAATGGTCCGGGGATGGATACGGACACATGCAAGCGGATCTTTGAACCGTTTTTCACAACGAAAAGTGATGAGAACGGCACTGGGTTGGGCCTTTCAGTCTCATATTTTATCATTGTTGAAGACCATGGCGGGGAAATGGAAGCAAGTTCAATTTTGGGCAAGGGCACAAAATTTACGATTAAACTCCCGGTTAAACAATAGAAAGGCGTGATACCTGTTCGGCCCGGTCAAACCGATGTGCTTACCCCCAGCGCGTCAAGACAGACCATTGTCCGCAATATATTTAACAGGGCTTATGCCGAAATACCGCTTGAATTCACGACTGAATTGGGTGGCACTCTCGTAACCCACCTTGGTTGCCGCCTCATTCACCCGAATCCCATTTTCCGCCAACAGGGTCCTGGCCTTGTTTAACCGAATTTTTTTTAAGTATTGGATGGGAGAAGAAGCCGTCACCTCTTTAAAGGCACGATGAAATGCAGACGGGCTCATGTTGACCAGGGCAGCCAGATTTCCGACGTCCATGGGTTTTTGGTAGTTTCCGTGGATATTTTTCAGGGCCTTGTCAACCCTGGATAAGTTTGTGTTTTTCAGGGCAAGGGCATTCAGAGAGGCGGCGTTCTCTCCGCAGATGATCCTGAAGAGTAATTCCCGGACAATCCCCTGGCCAATCACCCTGGCGTCAACCGGGGACAACAGCGCGTAAAGCAGCCGGGTGATGATTTGCTTTATTTCCGGGGTGGTACGGGCCAGAAAAAGACCCTGGTGTTTGCTTGTCCGGGTGGGAGGGGGGTGAAGGTCTCCCATCTGCCCGATAATTTTATTGAGTTGGCCCGGATCAATATCCACCATGAGGGAAAGCAGGGGCTTGTCTTTTGTGGCATGGGTTTCGCACTCAGCCGGCAGGGGTACGGAAAGCACCAGATAGGTGTCGGGATCATAGGTATAGGCCTTACCATCCAAAAACAGATGTTTTGAGCCCTGGCCCACAATAAAGACGCCCTGTTCATAGCAAAGGGGCTGACGGGGCTGGTGCCGGGAGGCTTTGAAAATCTTTACACAGGAAAGCAGGGTGTTGTTCACCCCTTCTGTTTTGGCCAGCCGGTCCATTAAGTTGGCAATACGATTCATTTGCTCCTCCCGATTAATACCCGGCAAAGCATATCATAAATGGATACAAGATGAATAGCATTCTTTTGGTTTAAAAAGCAGGAATAGGCATGAAAAAAGCGGGATTGTCTATTCCATATAAAGAAAATTGATTTAATATTAACTGTCATGAGTCACATGAATTTTAAAGGAGAAGCATGCAATGTTAAATTTTGATTATTATAATCCCACCCATATTGTTTTTGGAAAGGACCGTTTGGCAGAATTGGATAAGCTTGTTCCAAAAGGGATCAAGGTTCTTGTTCTTTACGGGGGCGGGAGCGTTAAAAAATTTAAAACCCTTGAGAAAGTTATCCAGGCCCTGCCCGGAAGGCAAATTGTGGAATTTGGGGGAATTGAACCCAATCCCAAATATACCACCCTGGTAAAAGCGGTTGAAGTTGCCAAAAAAGAAAAGGTCGGTTTTCTTCTGGCCGTGGGCGGCGGGTCTGTGATGGATGGAACAAAATTTGTATCCCTTGCGTCCCATTATGAGGGAGACGCCAAGGATCTTCTCGCCCATGGCTTTAGTCCTGTCCCCGTAAAAACAGCCATTCCCATCGGAACGGTGGTGACCCTGCCGGCCACCGGGTCGGAAATGAATTCCGGGGCGGTTATCAGCTTTGATGGCGGCAAGTTTCCGGTATTCAGCCCCCTTGCCTTCCCTATATTTTCAATCCTGGACCCGACGTTGACTTACACCCTTCCGGCCATTCAGGTGGCAAACGGTATCATCGACACCTTTATCCATACCGTTGAACAATATGTTACCTATCCTTTTGAAGGGCGTTTCCAGGACCGAACCGCCGAGGGAATTCTAAGGACACTCATCGAAGTGGGTAAAAAGACCATTGACAACCCCACCGACTATGATGCCCGGGCCAACCTGGTCTGGTGTGCCACCAATGCCCTTAACGGACTGATTGGCGCAGGGGTTCCCCAGGACTGGACCACCCACATGATCGGCCATGAACTGACCGCCATGTTCGGAATTGATCATGCTCAAACCCTGGCCATCCTCCAGCCTTCCATCTGGACCGTTCGAAAAGGTCAGAAAAGGGAGAAGCTGCTTCAGTATGCCCACCGTGTCTGGGACATCACCGCAGGAGATGAGGACAGCCGCATTGATCAGGCCATCGAAAAAACCCGGGTGTTTTTCCAAAGCCTTGGCATCCGTACACAGCTTAGCGACCATGGGGTTACCCATGACAAAATTGATGATATTATCAAGGCGCTGGAGCGCCACGGAATGACCGCCCTGTCGGAAACAGGGGATTTAACCCTGGATATCAGCCGGAAGATTCTTGAGGATGCCATGTGAACCAACACCCCCTGGAATCTGTGCCTGAATCTGTGACGGGTTATCAGCTTCGGATCTGACCCTCTCCCCAGGCCACAAACTTGGTGGTGGTCAATTCTTTGATGCCCATGGGGCCGTAAGCATGGAGCTTTGAGGTGGAAATCCCCATCTCAGCTCCCAGCCCCAACTCCCCGCCGTCATTGAAGCGTGTGGAGGCGTTGACAATGACCAGGGAGGCGTCCACTTCCCGGACAAACCGGCGCGATCGGCTGTAGTCTTTGGTGATAATGGCTTCGGTGTGGTTGGAGCCGTGGAGGGCAATGTGTTGCATGGCCTCTTCCATATCTTTTACCACCCGCACGGCCAGGATGAGATCCAGGTATTCCGCATCCCAGTCTTGGGGGGTGGCAGATTCAATCCCGGGAAGAAGGGCACAGGTTTTTTCACAGCCCCTCAGGGCGACCGAGGCTTGGGTCATGGCGTCATAAACCAGGGGTAAAAATTCAGCTGCAATGCGCTCATGGACCAGCAGGGTCTCCAGGGCATTGCAAACCCCGGGGCGCTGGGCTTTGGAATTGACACTGATGTTTACGGCCATCTCAAGATCGGCACCCTCATCCACATAGGCATGGCAGACCCCTTTGTAATGCTTGAGCACGGGGATGGTGGAGTTGGCCACCACGTGGCGGATGAGACCTTCCCCGCCCCGGGGGATGATCAGGTCAATGGATTCTTCCTGTTTGAGCAAAATATCCACAGCGTCCCTATCCGGAACCGGAATTACCTGGACGGCGGCCCCTGGCAGGCCGGTTTCTATAATTGCCTGTTCAATCACCGATGCCAGGGCCATGTTGGAATAGATGGCTTCGGAGCCCCCCCGTAAAATCACGGCATTTCCCGCCTTGAGGCAGAGCCCTGCCGCATCCACGGTGACATTGGGTCTTGATTCATAGATGATGCCGATGACCCCCAGGGGAATCCGCATTCGGGCAATTTCAAGTCCGTTGGGCCGGATGGACGCATCGGACAAAGACCCCACAGGATCGGTCAGCCCCGCCACAAACAACACCCCCTCGGTCATGGCGTTTATGACTGCATCACTGATGGTGAGCCGGTCGATCATGGCCGGGGACAATCCGTTTGTTTTGGCGCGCTCAATATCCTTTGCATTTTCCGCCTGGATGGCCGGGGCATTTTTGTGGATCAGGTCGGCAATGGCAATAAGGGCCTGGTTTTTCTGGTTGGTGGATACCGCTGCCATGGTTCTTGCAGCTTTTCTGGCATTTTGGGCTATTTGAATGATTTTGTTTTCCAAAGACTCATTATTTTCCAAAGGTTTACTATTTTCCAAAGACATGGTGTCTCCTTTTGAAGGGGGTGGTTAAAAACGCTTATTCCGGGTCGGCTGTGATTACCAGGTTGTCCCGGTGGATCACCTCATCATAGGACCTGAACCCCAGGCGGTCTTCGATCTGGCTTGTTTTACAGCCCATAATTTTGAGAATATCTGCCGCATTGTAGTTGACAAGGCCCATGCCCAATCGTTTTTTGTCCTCATTTAAAAATTCCACGGGGTCTCCCACATCAAAAGAATCTTCCACCCGG
>JAHIVS010000572.1 GCA_018816605.1 Pseudomonadota bacterium | reverse complement strand
GAACCCATTGAAACGTTCAAACTTCCTGCCTTTGATACCCACAAGGCATTTGAATTGTTCAAAGAACTTGAATTCAAAAACCTGACCGCCGAATTTGCCCAAAAAGCCGACAAATCAAAAAAAATATACAAATTGATCACCCTTGTCCATGAAATGGAAAAGCTGGCAAAAGTTCTTGAAAACAAAGAAATTTTTGCCATTGACACCGAAACCACCTCCAAGCATCCCATGGAAGCCCAGCTTGTCGGCATCTCCTTTTCCTATATGGAGGACACCGGATTTTACATTCCCATTGCCCATACCCATGACAACGGCATTGTTCAGCCGGAAAAAGAGGAGATTCTGCGTATTTTCAAACCAGTTCTGGAAAATCCGGACATCCAGAAAGTCGGTCAGAACATCAAATACGACTATATTGTTCTGGCCAACTACGGGATAGAGCTGGCCGGCATTGTCTTTGACACCATGATTGCTTCCTACCTTCTCACCCCCGGTGTCCGGGGGCACAGCCTTGACAGCATTGCCATGAATCTTTTCGGATACAAAACCATTTCCTACGAGGAGATCACCGGGAAGGGCAAAAACCAGGTCGGGTTTGAAGAGACGTCCATTGCAGATGCCGTTGATTATGCAGCAGAAGATGCGGACCTCACCTTCATGGCCTATGGAGAATTGAAACGCCGGATCCAGGCCAAAGAACTCACCCACCTCATGGAAACCCTCGAGGTGCCGCTGATTTGCGTACTGGCAAAAATGGAAATGCAGGGAATCAAAGTGGACCCAAAGGTCCTGGCCCATTTGTCCGTCACCTTTGAAGCAGAGATGAAAACCCTAGAACAGGAAATCTATGACCTGGCCGGAGAAGAATTCAATATCAATTCTTCCCAGCAGCTCGGGGTCATTCTTTTTGAACGGCTCAACCTGAACACCGGTAAAAAAACAAAAAAGAAAACCGGGTATTCCACGGATGTGGAGGTGCTGACCCTGCTTGCCAAAACCCATGAACTGCCGGACAAGCTGCTCCGTTACAGAACCCTGGGCAAACTAAAATCCACCTATGTGGAGTCCCTGTCCCAACTAATCCATCCTGAGACCGGCCGGATCCACACCTCTTTTAACCAGACCATAACGGTCACAGGCAGATTGTCCAGTTCCACACCCAATCTCCAGAATATTCCCATCCGGAAAGAAGAAGGCCGGCAGATCCGGGAAGCCTTTATTCCGGAAGAAGGAAACATCCTTATCTCGGCCGATTATTCCCAGATTGAGCTTCGGGTCCTGGCCCATTGCGCTGAGGATGAAATCTTGATTGAGGCCTTTAACAATGATGAAGACATCCACACCCGGACCGCCCTTGAAGTCTTCCAGGTGATCCCGGCCTTTATCACCGATGAATTGAGAAGCCAGGCCAAGGCCATTAACTTCGGCATTGTTTACGGCATGAGTGCGTTTCGGCTTTCCAATGAATTGAATATCAGCCGAAAAATGGCCACAGCCTATATTGATAATTATTTCAAACGCTATGCTGGGGTAAAGCAGTTTATTGACAAAACCATTGAAAAGACCAAAAAAACCTGTGAAGTTGCCACGCTTTTTGGCCGGAGACGGCGGCTGGACGATATTCGGTCCTCCAATGCAAATCTGAGAAACTTTGCCCAGCGGGCCGCCATTAACACCCCCATCCAGGGCAGTGCCGCCGATTTGATCAAACTGGCCATGATTCAAATGGATGCGGCCCTGGTTAAAAACCGGATGGCCTCAAAAATGCTGCTATCGGTCCATGATGAAATTATATTTGAAACCCCGGCACAAGAGAAAGACCAGCTCATAGCACTTGCCGGGAGCGTCATGGAGAATATTTACCCCCTTAAAGTCCCGCTGAAAGTCAATTTCGGCGTCGGCGCCAATTGGGCCCAAGCACACTGAAAAGAGCCGTATGAACACAAAAGGAAAGCCCCCCATGGAAAACCTGCGCGTCGGGATTGTCATCAAAAACGAAGCCCATGCCCAGAACAAGGCCCGGGAACTGGTCCGGATGCTGGGGGACAAATGCATGGTAATTGATACCCGAAACCCGGCAGACGCCTCTCTGCTGGAGGGGCTTTTATGCCTTATTGTATTGGGAGGAGACGGCACTTTTTTAAGTGTCTCCCGGTTCATCGCAGACAAAAAAATCCCCTTGATGGGGGTAAAATTCGGGGAAGTGGGATTTCTTGCCGAGACCACGGAAGAGAACCTCCATGGCGCGGTTGACGCACTGTTCAGGGGCGATTATATCCTCCGGGAACGGACACGGCTGAATATCAAAGTGAGACGAAATGGAGAACAGATCATTGACGTGGATGTCCTCAATGACGCCGTTATCAACAAGGCGGCCCTGTCACGGCTTGCCTCATGTGCGGTTTACCTGGATGACACCTATCTGACCACCTACAGGGCAGACGGCCTCATTGTGGCAACGCCCACAGGATCCACCGCCTATTCCCTTGCTGCCGGCGGCCCCGTGGTGCATCCGGAAGTGCCCTCCATTATTTTAACCCCCATTTGTCCTTTTACCCTGACCAACCGCCCCCTGCTTATTCCGGACACCACCCGGGTGGAAATCCAGCTCCAGGGAAGCCCCGAAGATATGATCCTGACCCTGGACGGTCAGGAGGGGTTTGCAATGGATCCCAAGGATAAAATATATATTGAGAAAAGCCGCAATGCCCTCCAGATGATATCCCTGGAAGAGCAGTCCTATTTCAAGGTATTGAAAACCCGGCTCAAATGGAGCGGCGGCAGAACCTGATTTTCCACATCCCTTGCAATACCTTCCACCCGGATGTTTGCTTCCGTCACAAATTCCGGTGACGGCCTCCGTCTCTCCTGTGGCTGAGGCAATATTGGAATAATTATTGGTGGCCTGCCCCATGGCAGTGTTTCCATGGTAGCACTCTGCCCAAAAAAAATATTTTTCCACAAGGATTTGATGTCTTGGCCCGGATATATTATGGTAACCCCATAACCAAAGAAAGAGGACCATAATGGGAACATCGTTTAAAGACCAGCTCCTGAAAGCCGGACTTGTAAATAAAAAACAGGTCCGGAAGGCCGGGCACGAAAAGAACACCAACCGGAAGAAAAACAAAGGGCAAAGCGCCTCTCCTGAAGAAAACAAAACCCGCCAGGAACAACTGGCCAAAGAAAAACACAATATACAGCTCAACCTGCAGCTCAATGCAGAAAAACAAAGGCTTGAAAACCTCTCACAGGTACGGCAGCTCATTGAAACAAACCGGTTGCCCCTGGAAGATTACAATGAACCCTATTATTTTGCCGTGGGCAAGAAAATTAAAAAGTTATTTGTGACTGAAGAAATAGCAAAAAAACTAAGCTTTGGGCAATTGGCCATTGTCAAACTTGATGAAAGTTTCCAGATTGTGCCGGCCAGGGTGGCCCATCAGATCGCCGACCGTGATCCGGAATCCCTGGTGGTGCTGAACCCCCCGGAAAGCTGACGAAAAAGACCATGGCCGTCACGGCATCCGCTTTTTTATCAACGGATCATTTTTATGGAAAATATTGCATGTCTCGGTTTGTCCGTCAAAAATCAGGACGGCATTGCCAGAGACCAGGCTCTGATAGACCTGGCGCACCTTGGTTTCCATGGGCACCTCACGTGCCCCGTAATCCGTACTTTCCCGGGTGATAAATTCCTCTATCACACCCTGGAGTGCTTCTTTGCTCAATTGATCATGGGGGATTCGGAAAATTGTCATCCGGGTATCCATTAATAATTTGCATCGGCATATTCAAGCCACCCGCCCGTCCGAACCAGGGTTTTATCAAATTCGGAAATGGTAAACGGCAGGGTAAGAGGTTTGTCCTGGGAGGTCACCTGAAGTGTTGATGTTTCAAGATCCACTGAAAGAAAAGCATCCCCGGTCTTGCCGCATTCAAAAAGGTGGTCGATCTGCTCTTTGGGCAGGGCAATGGCCAGCATGCCGCAATTGAACATGTTCTGTCTGAAAATCCGGGCAAAGCTCTGGGCGATTACCACAAAAACACCGTTTACCTCAAGGGCCCAGGGGGCATGTTCTCTGGAAGAGCCGCACCCGAAATTTTCCCGGGTGACGATCACGGCAATGTCTTTTAGATCTTTTTGTGCATCAAAGCCCTCCAGGGTGAGGTCTTCCAGCAGGTGGGGCCCCATGGCACTCTTTTCGATCTCGGTGAGGTATTTGGCGGGTATGATTTCATCGGTATTGATATCAGAACGGTCCAGGCACAGGATCTTTCCTTTAAATTTTTTCATCAGGCGCTCCTAATTAACAAAAAGATATGAGTTTGTGATTTCACCCTGGACAGCGGTGGCCGCAGCGGTGGCCGGGCTCATCAAGTGGACCATTCCGCCACGGCCCATGCGGCCGTTGAAGTTTCTATTGGTGGTTGCAGCCGCCACCTCTCCATCTGCCAGGACCCCGTTGCTCATTCCCAGACAGGCACCGCAGGTGGGATTGGTCACACAGAATCCGGCATCCATGAAAATCTTAATCAGTCCTTCCTCAAGTGCCATGGAAAATATCTTGGGCGTTGCAGGGGAAACAATTCCCCGGACCGTGTCTTTGATTTTTTTACCCTTGAGCACCTGGGCGGCCACCCGCAGATCCTCTATCCTGCCGTTGGTGCAGGACCCGATATAGACCTGATCCACGCGGGTCCCGGCCATCCGGGACACGGGACGTACATTATCGGGTTTAAACCCAAAGGTGGTCAAAGGTTCCAACTGGCTGACATCAATGGTTTGGGTTTTTGCATACGCCGCATCCCCATCGGATGAAAACCGGGTATATTCTGCCAGGGCCGCTTCCGGGCTTTCGAACTCCTGTTGGATAAACGGCCACAAATAGCTGACCGTGGTCATGTCCGGCAGGCAGATCCCGCTGGTGGCACCGGCTTCCACCGCCATATTGGAGAGGGTCATCCGCTGGTCCATGGTCATTTCAGCGACCACATTTCCAACAAATTCAATGACCATATTGGTGGCCCCATCCACGGAAATCCGGCGAATCACCTCCAGAATAATATCCTTGGCATAGACACCGGCCTTGAGGGTCCCCTTAATCTCAATCTTGAATGTTTCCGGCCGTTTAAAGCTTGCAACCCCTTTTAAAATTCCCACCTCAAGGTCTGTGGTGCCGACGCCGGCGGCAAATGCACCAAATGCCCCATGGGTGCAAGTGTGGGAATCTCCCATAATAATGGTAAATCCCGGACGGACAAAGCCTTTTTCAGGAAAAATCGCATGGCAGACGCCGTTGTTGCCGATATCAAAAAAATCCTTGATCCCATGGCGCTTTGCCCATTGCCGAAGAATTTTACCCTGGAGCGCTGTTTTGGAATCCTTGGCAGGGGTGACATGGTCAATAACCGCCTTGATCTTGTCCGGGTCAAACACCCGGTCTTTTCCCCGGGCCACAAGATCCTGGATGGCTGTCGGTGTCGTAATCTCATGGCAGAAGACCCTGTCCAGTTTCAATACGCAGACATCCCCGAAGGGTTCATCCACAAGGTGTGCCTCAAAAATTTTTTGTGCAATTGTTTTGCCCATAATGACTCCCGTCTTTTGTTATTTTCCATCAAAATAATCTTCACCATCCGCAGGGGTGACCACCCAATAGGCCTGAAAAATCGTGTCCGATATATTCTGGAT
>JAHIVS010000571.1 GCA_018816605.1 Pseudomonadota bacterium | reverse complement strand
TCAATCCCCCTGCGGCATTGTGATTCACACGGGTGGGGGCAAACCCTTCCGCAGGCAAGGGGCAGGGGATTCCGCATCCGGATGGTCTGGACCGCTTCCTTGTATTTACCCGCTTTGAGCTGGTTGATATACCGGGGAATATTGATCTCCGCCGGACAGACCTGGGCACAGGGGGCCAGCGGATCATGCTGCTGGTTAAACTTCATGAGCTTTTCAGTAAGGGTTTTGACCTCGATGATGTCCTTGGGGCAGGCTTTCTGGCAGGCGCCGCAGCCGACGCATTTGTCCTCCACCACAACCGGATGACCTTCGCTGCCCATATAAACCGCATCAAATTTACAGGCCTTTACACAATCGCCAAGACCGATACAGCCGACGGTGCAAAGCCTTTTTCCGCCGAAAACAACAGACATGGCCTTGCAGGAGGAAACGCCCATGTAATGGTACTTGTCCACCGCCCGGTGTCCGCCTTCACACATATTATAGGACATGGGGCTTTCGGCAGATCCTGCATCAACGCCCATGATTTTGGAAACAGCTTCGACCCCGTCCTTGCTGTTGATAATGCAGAGACTGGGCGTTTCTTTTCCGCTGACAATGGCATCTGCTGCTGCAGAGCACCCGGCATATCCGCAGCCGCCGCAGTTGGCACCGGCCAGGTTGTTTTCCACTTGTGAAATTCTGGGGTCTTCGTACACATAAAAGACCTTGGATGAAAGACTCAGTACAATGCCGCAAAGTGCACCGATACCGAGCATGAACAATAAAGCTGGAATCATATTATCACCTTGATTTGGTTAGAACAATTTTCTTTATGACCCCTCTGGGGGAGACAATATTCCAATGCGTTTTAAACCATTCCCTTAAATGACATGAATGTAAGTGCAATTATTCCTGCCGTTACAAGGCCGATGGAGGTATCCTGCAGACATTTGGGCACCCGGGCAAGATTGATTCTTTCCCTCACGCCTGCAAACAGGATAAGGGCTACGCCGAACCCCACGGCATAGGCAAAGGAGGATACGGCTGTTTCAAGAAAGGTGTATTCCTCTTTGATATTGATCAGACAAACACCCATGACTGCGCAATTGGTGGTGATCAGGGGCAGAAAAATACCCAGGCCAGCATAGAGGCCGGGGATGCTTTTTTTCAGGAACATTTCCACAAACTGAACCAGGGAGGCAATGACCAGAATAAAGGAAACCGTTCGCAAATATTCAACCTTCAACGCCTTTAACAGGTATACGTCAACAATCCATGTAATAAGACCGGCCATGACCAGAACAAAAACAACGGCCATTGACATGCCGATGGCGGTTTCCATTTTTTTGGATGTCCCCAGAAAAGGGCAGTTGCCGAGAAACTGGGCAAGGAGAATATTGTTGATAAAAATGCAGCTGATGGCCAGGACAAATAAATCACCCATGGGTTATCTCCTTTTTATTTTTTACCAATGAGGTTCATCATGCAGAGCATCAGTCCCAGGCCAACAAAGGCGCCGGGGGCTTCGATCATGAACTGGAAGGGAAGAAAACTGGCGCCCATTTCAAAGACAGGGGTGCCGCCCCAAATGGTGAGGGTCCCATTGCCCAGAAGTTCCCGGACCGCTCCCAGCGCCGCAAGGGAGAGGGTGAACCCGAGCCCGATTCCCAAGCCGTCGGCAATGGATAGAACGGGTCCGTTTTTACTGGCAAAGGCTTCTGCCCGTCCGAGAACGATACAGTTTACCACGATCAGGGGGATGAAAATACCAAGTTTGAGAAACAATTCATAGGTATAGGCCTGCATCAGCAATTCCACAATGGTCACAAAGGTGGCAATGATAACCACATAACAGGCAATTCTGACCTTTGAGGGTATGATGTTCCGGAGGAGGGATATTAACAGGTTTGAAAAAATAAGAACAAAGGTGGTCGCAATACCCATTCCAATACCGTTTTCAACGGATTTTGTCACGGCCAGAACCGGGCATAGACCCAGAACCAGTCTGAAGGGTGGTATTTCAGCCCAGAGTCCTTTTGTAAATTCTTTTGCCAAGGATTGTGCCATAATTCATTTCTCCTGAATATCTAATGCCTTATTTTATCTGTTTGATAATCTCAGGTTTCAGTTTCTGATAGAGTTCTTTTGCCTGCATTGCTGCAATGCTGACGCCCTTTGAAGTAACGGTTGCCCCGGATATGGCGTCAATTTCTCCATTTTCGCCCTTTAGGGCAAAGTTCGTATCAAGGCCTTTCCCTGCAAATTGACCCACAAAGGAAAGATCATCTTTGGCCCTGGTTCCGATACCCGGCGTCTCTGCATGGGTGGTGACCCTGGCCTGGATGATCTGGTCGGTATCCAGATTGATACCCACCATGAGTCCTATGGGGCCGCCAAATCCAACGCCTTTTGTCTCAAAGGCAACAGCCTTTGAGCCGTCTGCCAGGATCCCGGGAAATATCTGCAGTTCTGAACCATCCGTGGTCACGTTGAATCGTTCAGCCAGGGGGTCATTGGTGGCTTCCGGAAATATTTCTGCAATGGCCGGTGCCTTTTGGAATTTCAGGACCTGATTTTCAATTTTGACCGCTGTTCCCGATTGGATAGCGGAAAGCAATCCACCTGAAAAAGCAGTCAATACCGTTAATACAATGATCATATTCATCATTTCACGCATGGTTGACCTCCTTTCCCAAAGCCTTGGGTCTAATGGCATCCATGAGGGGGTTCACAAGGTTCAGCAGCAGGATGGCCAGTACGGTTCCATCGGCATATACACCAAGGTTCCGCATGAGAATGATCATCACGCCGGCAAAAAATCCATAGAGAAACATGGGAATCGTGTTCACCGGAGAAGAAGAATTCTCCGTTGCCAGAAAAAAAGCGCCCAATAAGGTGTACCCGGAAAAAAGATGGAGGGCAGGCCCCCCATAGACTTCCGGCTTGGCCAGATTAAAACACAGGGCCGTAGCAATAATGCCCAGAATAAAGGAGGCCGATATTTCCCAGCGGATGTACCCCCTGAGAATCAGGTAGATGCCGCCGACAATCAGTCCCACCCCAAAGGTCGAACCGATGGCGCCCACCTGTTTGCCCATGATCAGTTCCCCTGTGGGGAAAAGATCCGAAACTGCAGCTGCTCCTTGGGATTTCAGGGCGGCCAGGGGGGCAAGGGCGGTAAAGCTGAAATCATAATGGATATAGGCGGCATCAAAATCAAACATCACCTTCCAGGAGAGCATGAGAAAGGACATGCCGATCAGGGCCGGATTGAAAGGATTCGCACCGATACCGCCAAAGATCATCTTTCCGATGACAACGGCCACAAAGGTTCCGGTCACCACCAGCCACCAGGGGGCGGTTGCCGGCAGCATGACACCGAAAATCATTCCGATGACAGCAGAATCCAGGTCTCCGATGGTGAGCGGTTTTTTTGCCATCAGGGTCATTAAAAGTTCCCAGAGCATGGCCGTGGAAATTGACAAGGCAACGACACCCAGGGCCGGGGCACCAAACTGAATAATACCGAATATGGTTGCCGGAAGCAGGGCCAAAAGGATATTCAGGTTCATTTTAAATAGAGAGTCTCCGTCATGCCAGAAGGGCGCATGGGAGACGGTAAGTTTATTGGTAGGCATTGGCAGTCTCCATTTTTATGCGTTAGCGCGAAGGGTCAGCAGCTCATGTTTCCCCAGCCGGATGTATTGATACAAGGGGATGCGTGCTGTACAGACGTAAGCACATAGCCCGCATTCAATACAGGACCCCAGGTCAAACCTGTCGGCGGCTTCTTCATACTGATCGGCCTCCAGGTAACGCACCAGCATGTTCACCGGAATATTGACCGGGCAGATCCGGATACACTTGCCGCAGTTCACACAGGGGGTGTCGGATAAGTGGGGAATGATATCCCTGTCCTGGACGATAACGGTATCCATATCCGGGAGAACGGGATGGTGGTGGGTAAAGGTGGCAAAGCCGCGCATGGGACCGCCGATGATAATCCGGTCCTGTTCCTTGATATGAATCTTAAACCGGCTGAATACTTTGCTCAAAGGCGTGCCGATGGTGGCAATAACTCTGTGCCGGGTGCCGTCTTTTCCGATCAGGGTGAAAATTTTATCAAAGACAGCCGCTTTGGTTTTGTAAACCCGGGTTAGGGAAACCAGGGCTTCGGCGCGGACAAAACAGATCCCCATGTCGTAGGGCGTCTTTCCGGCCGGCAGCACCATGTTCAAATGATTTTTCATGATCATGGCCGGCAGGGTGGCAGGATAGG
>JAHIVS010000069.1 GCA_018816605.1 Pseudomonadota bacterium | reverse complement strand
ATGCCTTCCTTTGTAACCCCATGGTCCCCGGCACAGGTGACAATACGTTTGTGGGTTAGTTTTACGTCAATGGTGCCCTTGATGGCGGCCAGGCGGGCCGAGATGTCTTCCATTATCCCCAGGCTGCCAGCAGGCTTTGCCTGGTTGGCCAGCCGGTCTTTGGCCGCATCAAAGGCTTCCTGGTTCAGGGTTTTTGAAATGGCTCCAATGGTATGTTCAAGTAGTGACATGGCGTTACCTCTTATCTGTTATGTCTTGTTCAAAAATTTCCATGCCTTTTTTCATGGCACAAAAATCCCCGCACATGGTGCAGGTTTCCTTTTGTTTGGGTGCCCGTTCTTCCCTTATCTGTCGGGCAACTTTTGGAAAGAGCAGGTAGCGTTCCAGATCATCCCACCGCATGTCCCGCCGGGCCATGGCCGCTTGTTTTTCATTTTCCCTTCTGTCCGGGTATTTGGAGATATCTCCGATACGGGCGGCAAGTCTCGTGGCGCGAACCCCTTCCCTGACATCACTGACATCGGGCAGGGCCAGGTGTTCGGCAGGCGTAATATAACAGACAAGGTCTGCACCGAACCGGGCGGAACTGGCAGCCCCGATGGCAGCCGAGATATGGTCATAGCCTGCCCCGGTGTCGCAGGGGAGGGGGCCCAGCACATAATAAGGGGCATTGCCGGACATGCGTTTTTCCAGCATGATATTACCCTCAATTTCGTCCAGGGGGACATGGCCCGGGCCTTCCACCATCATCTGGCATCCGTTGGCCCGACCTATTTCCGCCAACTCGCAGTTGATAATCATTTCCGCCATCTGGGCCCGGTCGTGGCTGTCATGGATGGCCCCGGCCCGGATACCGTTGCCCAAAGAGAGGACGGCATCATATTTTTTCATCAGATCACAAACCCTGTCAAACTGCTCATACAAGGGATTCTCTCGTTTGTTGATGTCCATCCAGGCCACCATATAGGTGCCGCCCTTGGAGGCCAGGCCGCCGTAACGAAATCCTTGTTTTCTCAAACGTTCAATGGTGTATAGATTGATACCGCAATGGATGGCCATGAAGCTCAACCCATCCGCAAGTTGTCGTTCAATGAGCTCAAACAAATATTCAGGGTCCAGCTTGGCCGGATTTTGATACTTTCGGATGGTCTCCTTGAAGGCCTGGTACAAAGGCACATTGCCCACGGGAAGATTGGTGTTGGCAAGGACGGTTCGTCGAACCAGATCCAGATCTCCGTCTGCGGACAATTCCATGAGGGTGTCTGCCCCCTCTTCTTCGGCGGCTTTAGCCTTTTGAACTTCCAGATCAATATCACAGATATCCGATGAGGTGCCGATGGAGGCATTGACCTTGGTCCGGAGGCCTGTACCGATCCCCACAACCTTCTGATGTTTCCGATTGGGGTTGCAGGGGATGACGATCTCACCCTTTGCCACATGGGCCAGGATGAAGCTTTCTGACAGGCCCTCTGATTTGGCCACAATTTTCATTTCTTCGGTGATCGTTCCCTTTCGGGCGGATTCCAGCTGTGTTGTCATAGTTTCCTCGCTATGCGTTTTCGTGCAAAACACAAAAAGGTTTTGCAAGAAAAATTATCTTACAAAACCCTTTACCATCGAGTCTTACAGAATCAAGAATGTCTGGTTCGTCTTCTGACTTTCGGCATTAAATTTATTCTTTTTGCCTTCCCGTGTGAACAGTGGCACTGACAAAAAATAAATATTTCCGAATACAGCGGCGGGACCGTCACGGAGTTTCACCGTGTTCCGTGGACCAGACACTACCCTAAAATTATGAATTTAATATCTACATGATCAAGGGGGGACACGTCAATATTTTCTTTACAAAGATAGGTTCTTGATCAATAGTCTGGGGTTAAGAACAAGAAAAAAATGAAAGGAACCTATGGAAACCACACAACAGATCAAAAGCCGGGCCCACTATTTTTATATTTCCAATGCCGTGCTTATAGGCAATATGGCTGCTGTTTTCCTTGGCGATTGGCTGACCCGTATTATGTTTATTCACAGGGCCGGGGAGGCATCCCAGACACTTTTAAGCACGGTCTACTACCTGGATATTTTCTATAGTTCCATTTGTGTCGTGGTGATGTCATTGATCACCATCTGGTATGAACGGCCCATCCGGCACTGCCTGAAATCTTTTTATCAGGGCCGGGACCCGGATCCCGTTTTGCTGGAAAATGCCCGCCGCAGGTTGTTGAATGAACCCTATATGATCGTGATCCTGGATATGGTTGTATGGAGCATCGGGTCCATCCTTTTCTGGCTCGCAGGATCTCCTGCCGGCGGGATTGGTATTGCCAGCGGAATGATCACCATGACCCTGGCCTTTTTCTGGGTGGAGCATATGTCCCAGCACTCCCTGGTCCCCTTGTTTTTCCCGGAAGGAGACCTGTCAACGGTACGGGGGGTGAAAGTCATCAGTTTAAGTGTGAGATTTGCTGCCCTGATTTTTGCCGTGTCCGTGGTGCCATTGGCCGTTATCCACCTGACCATGCACCGGTTTAAACAGATGCAGATGATGGATGAAATGACCCTGCTCATGCTGGTCAGTCGCATGGAAGCGATCATCACCCAGGAAAGCGTCCTGTTCATGGGGGTGGCCATTGTCCTGTCCTGGTTGGTGGCCCATCATACAAGAAGGCCCATAAAGGAAATTATCCGGGTCATGGACCATGTGAAAAAGGGAGATTTTTCACAAAAAGCAAAGGTATTCAGCAATGATGAGATCGGGGCTGCAGGAGAAACGCTCAATGCCATGACCCAGGGGTTAAGGGAACGGGAATTGATCAAGGACACCTTTGGCAGATACGTGGATTCAAGGATCCGGGATGAAATTCTCAAGGGCAGGGTACCCCTGGACGGAGAACTCAAGGAGGCCACCATTTTATTCGCGGATTTGAGAAATTTTACCCCCCTGGTGGCAATCACGCCGCCCAAGGAATTAATTTATGTCTTGAATGCCTATCTAAATGAAATGGCCGCTGCCATCAAGGAAAACCAGGGATTGATCCTTCAGTTTATCGGAGATGAAGTGGAGGCGGTGTTCGGTGCCCCCATATACCAGGCGGATCATGAACTTTCAGCCGTTAAGACCGCCCTTGCCATGCGCCATCGCCTGGAACAGCTCAACCATAAGCTTGCGGGGGAGGGGATTGCCCCCATCGCCCACGGGGTGGGAATCCATACGGGTTTTGTCCTGGCGGCCAATATCGGCAGTGAAGATCGATCTGCCTATTCATTGATCGGTGACACGGTGAACCTGGCCTCAAGAATCCAGGGACTGACCAAGGAATTTAAGACCGACATCCTGGTCAGTGAGGCCGTTCAAACCCTTCTGTCGGATCACTATGATTTTCAGCCCATGCCGGAGATTCGGGTCAAGGGAAAGCCGGATCCCATCCGGGTTTTTTCTTTGAACCTTGAAAAAAAATGAGACTGGCACAGGGGCTGCTTTTTTGTGGCCCTAAATATGAGTGATATTTCACATTGACTACCTGAAAAAACTAGTTTATCATCCCAATCTGTTCACTGGGGGTGCTTTTATTAGCTGAGAGAAGTTAGCAAACTTCAACCCTTAGAACCTGATACGGTTAGTACCGGCGTAGGGAAAGTGGTGTTCGTTTGCAAGTCGTTTTTTCCTTTTTTTCCGCTATTACAATTTATATCCGTTCAGGACAACACCATTAATGTTTTGTTTTTTTGGAGGTGTGATGAAAATCAACCTGAATGGAAAGCTTGTGGAAACCCATTGTCATTCCTTGATGGACCTTGTGGAAGAACAGGGCCTTAACCCAACCTCCCTAATTGCTGAATACAATTTTGCGGTGGTCAAACAGGAATCCTGGGGCCATATCCACATCAAAGATAAAGACAACATAGAGCTGCTAAGCTTTGTGGGAGGAGGATGAACCATGACCAAAGATCTATTAACCCTTGGCAATAAAACCTTTTCAAGCCGGCTTCTGACCGGCACGGGAAAATTTGCTTCCAAAACCCTGATCGCCCCCATGCTAGCGGCAAGCGGTTCCGAGATCATCACCGTGGCCCTGCGCCGGGTGGATCCCACAGCAGACCAGGGAAATATCCTTAGCCATATTCCCGATACCGTGACCCTGCTGCCCAACACCTCGGGGGCCAGAACTGCCGACGAGGCGGTGAGAATCGCCAGGATAGCCCGGGAGGCTGGTTGCGGCGATTTTATCAAGATTGAGGTGATCACGGACATGCAATACCTGATGCCGGACAATTACGAGACCCTCAAAGCCACCCGGATTCTTGCCAAGGAAGGCTTTATTGTCCTTCCCTATGTGATGCCCGACATTACCATTACCCAGCAATTGTACGATGCCGGGGCCTCGGCTGTCATGCCCCTTGGCTCTCCCATCGGGTCCAACCGGGGGCTTGAGATGCGATCCATGATCAAGCGGATTATTGAGATCAGTAAACTGCCGGTTGTGGTGGATGCGGGTATCGGACGCCCTTCCCAGGCCGCCGAAGCCATGGAAATGGGGGCTGATGCCGTTCTGGTCAATACAGCCATTGCCACAAGCGGTGATCCGGCTCTGGCGGGCAAAGCCTTTGCCATGGCCGTCATGGCCGGCCGCATGGCCTTTTGTGCCAATCTTGCCGGGAAAAATCATCTGGCATCGGCCTCCTCCCCCTTAACCGGATTTTTAAGGGAGTAGCCATGTCCTTTTTCGACCAGGTCAAAGAATACGAATCATTTGATTTTAATGCCCATTTTGACTCGATCCTGCCCGGAGATGTCCAAACAACACTGAACCGGGTGGACACCCAGGTCCGTCTGGACCCCTATGATTTACTGACACTCCTGAGTCCGGCAGCGCAACCTTTTCTGGAACCCATGGCTCAAAAGGCGCAAGCTATCACCCATCAGTATTTTGGGCGCACCATCGGCCTGTACGCCCCCATGTATATCTCGGATTTTTGTTCCAACCACTGCACCTATTGCGGGTTTAATTGCAGCACAGACTTTAAGCGAACCCAGTTGACCCTGGATCAGATCGAACAGGAAGCCCGGGCCATTTTTGACATGGGCATCCGCCACATCCTGGTGCTCACCGGGGAGGCACCGGCCAAAACCCCCTTGTCTTATCTGACGGCTGCAATGGGAATCTTAAAAAAATATTTTTCCTCCATCGCTCTGGAAATGTTCCCCATGGACGAGGAAGCCTATGGGGCAATGGCTGCGGCCGGGGCGGATTCCCTGACCGTTTACCAGGAAACCTATGACCAAGAAATATATAAAGAGGTCCATCCCAAGGGGAAGAAAGCAGATTATGAATATCGGCTTTTGACCCCGGATCGGGGGGCCCGTGCCGGGTTCCGGGCCGTGAATATCGGCGCCCTGTTCGGCCTGGGGGACCCAAGGACAGAAGCCTTTATGGCAGGCATCCATGCCAAATACCTGGAACGAAGTTTCCCCCATGTGGAGGTTTCCCTGTCCCTTCCCCGGATGACCAAGGCAGAAGGCGGCATTGAACCCAAAAACCTGTTGTCGGACAAAAATTTTGTCCAGTGCATGCTGGCCTGGCGCCTGTTTATGCCGAGACTTGGCATCAACATTTCCACACGCGAATCTGCCCTGTTCAGGGACCGGCTCATCCATTTGGGTGCCACACGCTATTCAGCCGGATCCAAAACCGATGTGGGCGGGTATGCCGTTCACACAACAAACACCACGGTCCAGTTTGAGGTGACCGATACCCGTAGCGTGGCCCAGGTGTCCCAAATGATCCAGAACAGCGGGTATCAGCCGGTGTTTAAAGACTGGGAGATATTTTAACATGAAGGTGGGTATCGCCGGACTCGGCGGGATCGGGTCCAATGTGGCCCGGCACCTGGCCCAGGCAGGAATGCACCATCTTAAAATAGTGGATTTTGACCGGGTAGAAATTTCCAACCTGAACCGTCAGTTCTATTCAATTGACCAGGCAGGTAAACTTAAAACCATCAGCCTTGCGCAAAACCTGTTGGGAATCTCTCCTTACATGGTCATTGAGCCCATTGATTGCCGCATTGAACCAGGGGATGCCGTCAAATTATTTTTCGACTGCGATATTGTTGTGGAAGGTTTTGATAACAAGGTCTCCAAAAAAATGCTCATCGAAGAACTGGCAGATTCCGGCAAGCAGGTGGTGTCTGCCTCGGGTATTTCAGGAGAGGAAATGGAAGGGGTGGGAGTGAAAAAATTGGGCAATTGTCACATTGTCGGGGATTTTGTTTCCGACATGGAGGACTTGTCCCTGTTCCCGCCGAAAATCGGCCTGGTGACAAGCCTGATGGCCGGGATCGTATTGAAATTGGTTAAGGAGGCAAGAAAATGAAGAATCATATACAGGGGTCTGGAAAAGCGGCCAAACCAACTTTCCCCCAAGGCGTTTACGGGATTTTGGGAGAGAAATTTTCCCTGGGACGCTCCAATGTGGAGACGGCAAAACTTTTGGTGGAGGGGGGAATAGATCTCCTTCAATACCGGGAAAAATCAGATCAAAAGAGCCGGAGCGCCATGCTGGAAGAATGCCGGGAGATCCGGAAGATCACAGCAGATGCCGGGGTTCCTTTTATCGTGAATGATTTTTTGGACATTGCCCTGATGGTTGGGGCCGACGGCGTCCACCAGGGCCAGGATGACCTGCCCATACCGGAAGTAAAAAAATTGGCACCGGATATGTGGGTGGGATGTTCCACCCATACCCCTGCCCAGGCGAAAAAAGCCGTTTCAGATGGAGCAGATTATATCGGGGTGGGTCCCATATTTATCACCCGGACCAAGGCGGATGTTGTGAACGCCGTGGGATTTGACTACCTTGAGTATGTGGTGAAACATATCACCATCCCCTTTGTGGCCATTGGCGGGATCAAACGCCATCACCTGAAAGAGTTGGTCTCCCGGGGAGCCAATACCATCTGCCTGGTGACCGAAATCATTGGCGCGGATGATATTAAGGAACGAATTAATGAAATCAAAAAGATTATGGGAGAAAACAAATGAGTGATGCCTATACCACCCAGATGGATGCGGCCAGAAAAAAAATTGTTACCCCACAGATGGCGCAGGTGCTTGAGAATGAAGCCATCTCCCGCGAAGATCTTCTGGACAAGGTGGCCAGGGGAATCATTGCCATTCCCGCCAATAAAAATCATGTGAACCTCAAGGCCTGTGGTGTGGGAGCGGGTCTTAAAACAAAAATCAATGTAAACCTGGGGGTGTCAAAGGATGTCTGTTCCTTTGACGGGGAGATGAACAAGGCCAAGCTGGCCATGGAATACAAGGCCGATGCCATCATGGACCTGAGTGTGTCAGGGGACACCGAAGGATTTCGAAAACGGCTGGTCAGTGAAGTGCCCGTGATGATCGGCAGTGTTCCCATCTATGACACCCTGACGCGGACAGGAAAACCCGTAGAAGAGATAACCATTGATGATTGGTTTAAAACCGTTGAAATCCATGCCGAGAACGGAATTGATTTTATCACCATCCATGCCGGCCTGAACCGGCAGGCGGCCCGGAGCATTCGAAACAACCCAAGGCTTTGCGGCATTGTCAGCAGGGGCGGTGCCATCCTCTTTGAATGGATGAGTAAAACCGGAAATGAATATCCTTTTTATGAGCATTTTGACCGGCTTCTTGCCATCTGTGAGCCGCATGATGTCTGTATCAGCCTGGGGGATGGCCTGCGCCCCGGTGCCATCAAAGAT